>DOON01000276.1:0-13917 GCA_003514865.1 Clostridiales bacterium | reverse complement strand
AAATATCAGCTATTGTATTTAGCGTGCTTTTAACACTTATCGTAGAGAAAACCGTGCTTCCGTTGGATAGAATGGACTGCGCTTTGGCAGAAAAAAACTTACAGTTAGAGGTACAAGGCAAAAATAATGAATTATTTAAGGATGAAGATAAAAAAGGAAGTAATCTTGTATGGATAATGCCGGTTAGCATAATTACAGGGCTTCTTGCGGGAATATTTCTAAGATCTGTAATATCACCATCGGTGACGAATTCATTTTTTACTGCTGCATTAATAGTTCTGTATATTTGCGTAGGCATTTCTCAAGGTGCTAACAAGGAAGTATTCTTTTATCTAAAACGTATTGGATTCAAAGTTGTTTTGATATCCATTGCGATTTTATTGGGAAGTTTAATCGGGGGTATAGTTTCAGGTATTATATTGAAGCTGCCATTATATATTTCCGTAACATCAGCAGCGGGTATGAGCTTTTATAGCATAACAGGTGCATATATGACACAACAGTATGGTATAGAAATAGGGACGTATGGATTCATAGTAAACGTAATGCGCGAATTTTTTACAGTACTTGCAATGCCGCTGCTAATTAAAATAAGTCTGGGGGCACCAATTGCCGGAGGTGCAGCGGGAAATATGGATACAATGCTTGCGCCGATAACAAAATTCGTAGGCATAAGATTAAGCTTAGTTACCTTGATAACGGGGACAATTCTAACCTTCATAGTTCCGTTGATTTTGCCTGTTGTTTCAGTAATTTTTCGGTAGATATGTGAGAAAAATATAATGATAGTTGTAATAAGTTTATGTATAACAATGTGAATTTATAAATATGATAGTGTTATAAAAAAATGAAATTTAAGGAGTGGTAAATTTGAAAACAGATATTCCAAATGAAGAAAGCAGCATAAATAATAATGAATATAATGAAGCAAAGAATGATATATATAAATTGATTTATAGCTTCTTTAGTTTATTTTCGGTTAAAAAGGGTACAAAAGCGGACTTAAGTGCAATTTTTAATTTATTTATACCTGAGGGGCTTATTGTTAAAAGCAGTAGTATAAATCCTGAAATCTATAATTTGCAGCAATTCATAGAGCCCAGAGAAAAAATGTTTAATGACGGTATACTGAGTGATTTCAGGGAAGAGGAATTATTTGAAAAGACTGAAATCTTTGGGAATATTGCACACCGTCTAAGCATATATAAAAAATCAGGATTTATGAACGGTGAAATATTTGAGAACAAGGGTATTAAAACCTTACAGTTCATCAAAACGCCCTGTGGATGGAAAATAAGCTCTGTCGCATGGGATGACGAGAGAGACGATTTTAAAATAAATTATAAAGATATATTTTAATTATTTTGCAGTGCTATGATTTCTTCAAGCTTATTTTTCCATTCAGGATTTTTAATTTTAAGGTGTTTTCCATTAAACTGATCAGCAATAGAAATAAATTCGTTGCCGATGCAGTGTATTGTAAGAAAGTCCTGAGAATTATTAAAGTCTATTTTTATTGTATAAATATCCTTATCATAAAAACGAACGGTTGACGACAGTACCCTTGTAAAGCTTGAATTTGATATCAATGATTTCAGTCTGTCAATTTGCTCTGAGTCAAGAGTATAATTCTGCTCGCCATCAACGAGGTGGTAGCTCTTGACGATTGATACGGAGCATTCCGGCGAAATTTCGGAAGCTCCTTTTATTTTATTCCCTTTTATATTAAAGTAGTTATATGCAGCTGATATCAACATCAGAATAACAGCTGCAAATATTATTATTTTGTACTGCTTGCTCATAATATTATCCACCTTATATAGTTTTATAATAATTATTTATACCTTAATTTCTTTAATACCTATATTCTGACAAGCGGCTGTGTGCTGCATCTGAAGGAGCCGCCAAAGCTTCGGGAAATTTCAAAATCAATAGGTTCAACGGTTATTCCTTTGGAGCTTAACTGATCAGCAATATATCCGAATTTCGGGTCTAAAATATATGTGGATTCATTTACCGGAAGCCCGTTAACCGCTAGATAGGCAATATCCTTATATGGAACAGAAATTTTGTCCCAGTTTCTTATAGGCTCGGGAACTCCCTCCAAAAATACTTCTTCACAAACAATCATTAAACCATCTCTTACAAGACTTAAAGCACAATCTAAATGGAGTATATCGCTTTTTAACGGCACATGTATTACATTGAATCCCCAGTGGGATAAATATGATTTAAGCCAGAGGTATCCGTTATAATTTGAGGCTTGACCGGAACTTCCCACGAAAATCGTGTTGTTCAAAACTAAAATATCCCCTCCTTCTAAAAAAGGACCGCTTTCTGAATGTAATCCTTCAGAAGTGTCAGGCCTTGGCGCAGATACATAGAATGCATCGCCGTTATATGCCTCTGCAGCAAGAGTACTTCTGATTGGCATTACTTCGTCTCTTCTGTGAAAGAAGCGCATCGAACCCTCAATAATTGAAGAACCAATCGTAAAAAAAGGATCACGGATAAAAAAATTGCAGCAGCCGTATTGTTTACCATTTTCCTTTTCGTGATTGGTCAGCAACCGGGGGCGTAGAACCTCTACGCCATATCTTTCAAGTACATTTTTTAGGTTTCCACGTTCTTTTTCCCATTGCTTCTGCCGTTCGGGAAAAATGTCCTTATAGTCTTTTCCAGCAGTATCAACACCATTATATAAGCTCAGGCTTTCTTCACTGAGAAATGCTCCGTCATTATTGCTGTCTGCTTTTTCTGGAAAGATAAATTCAGACTGAGCCAAAACCACTTTTTTTAGCGGAGCAAATTCGCTTTTTACCATAATTACATTGTTTCTCATTTAATTTAATCCTTTCACTCAATAAGTTCCTTAAATTCTCCGTAGCCTTCACTGTCCATTTTGGAAAGAGGTATGAATTTTAGGGAGGCACTGTTTATGCAATATCTCATGCCGCCTTTATCAAGAGGTCCGTCATTGAATACATGCCCTAAGTGCGAATCTCCGTCCTTGCTTCGGACTTCGGTTCTTTCCATTCCAAAGGTTGAATCTCTTTTGTACGCTATGCTTTTTTTGTCTATTGGCTTTGTGAAGCTGGGCCAGCCGCATCCTGATTCGAATTTATCAGTGGAGACAAACAGCGGCTCTCCTGTGACTATATCTACATATATGCCTTTTTCCTTATTATTCCAGTATTCATTCTGAAAAGGAGGCTCGGTTTTATTTTTCTGTGTGACCTGATATTGCATATCAGTCAATTTCCTTTCCAGTTCGTCCAGAGACGGCTTTATATATTTTTTGTTATTTTCCATAATACTCCTCGCAAATTGATTTAGTATTAGTATATGGTAGATATATATTTTAATTAAAAGTTCTCAGTTAAATGTTATCAGTAATATTTTACCATACAATTGCAGCTTATCAAAGCAAATAATGATGGATTATTGATTTTTATATCATTCTTAAGCTTCAGTTAATATTTCATGAATATAATATATATAAAGTATAAATATTATGATTAATACTANNGCCGTTCATATATTATTACGGAATAGTGATGCTTGTTCTGATAATACTAAATACGTTTGTAGTTCCATACTACAATAAGCTTACATCTAAGGTTGTGGAGGTTGATTACGGCACATTTCTTTCAATGGTTGAGAAGGGAGATGTGACAACTGTTGAAATTGGTGATAAGCAGATTGCGTTTTTATCGAGGTCTAATGAGGGAAAAGTGTATATAGCTGGTAAGATGGATGATCCAGGCTTAGTTGACAGGCTGCGTGCTTCAGAAATTGCTAGGGGAAATGAAATAAAGTTTTCAAGGGAGGTGCCTGAAGAACATTCACCATTGTTGAATGCAATGATTGGATGGCTGTTGCCTATGGCAATATTTATCATGCTGGGGCAGCTGTTTGCAAGGCAGCTGCAGAAGAGAACAGGCCCCGGTGCCATGCAGTTTGGAAAGAGCAACGCAAAGGTCTATGTGGAAGCACAGACCGGAAAAAGATTTGAGGATGTTGCAGGGCAGGATGAGGCAAAGGAAGCATTGACGGAAATAGTCGATTTTCTCCACAACCCTGCTAAATATGAGGAGATTGGTGCAACAATGCCCAAGGGAGCATTGCTGGTGGGGCCTCCGGGAACAGGAAAGACCTTGCTGGCAAAGGCTGTGGCCGGGGAAGCAAAGGTTCCGTTTTTCTCCATATCCGGTTCGGAGTTTGTAGAAATGTTTGTGGGAATGGGGGCTGCAAAGGTCAGAGATTTGTTTAAGCAGGCTCAGGAAAAGGCTCCGTGCATCGTGTTTATAGATGAAATAGATACAATAGGAAAGAAAAGAGATACTGGGGGGGGTATCGGCGGAAATGACGAAAGGGAGCAGACATTGAACCAGCTGCTGACGGAAATGGACGGCTTTGACGGCAAGAAGGGCGTTGTCATACTTGCTGCTACCAACAGGCCGGAATCTCTTGATAAGGCATTGCTGAGACCTGGGCGTTTTGACAGAAGGATACCTGTTGAGCTTCCAGACTTGGCGGGACGTGAGTCTATACTCAAGGTTCATGCAAAGAGAGTGCAGCTTGAAGATAATGTGGATTTCAACGCCATAGCCAGAGCTACGGCTGGAGCCAGCGGTGCAGAGCTTGCAAACATTATAAATGAAGGAGCACTGCGAGCAGTTAAAAATGGAAGAAACAAAACATCTCATGAGGACCTGGAGGAGGCCGTTGAGGTTGTAATCGCAGGATATCAGAGAAAAAATGCCGTGATTTCTCCCAAGGAAAAGAAAATAGTGGCTTATCATGAGATAGGGCATGCATTGGTTGCCGCAAAGCAGACAGAATCGGCACCTGTTCATAAAATTACCATAATTCCGCGTACGTCGGGAGCGCTGGGATATACAATGCAGGTTGCGGAGGAAGAACAGTTTTTATTGTCCAAGGAAGAAGCATTCAATAAGATAGTTACATTTACGGGAGGTCGTGCCGCTGAGGAGGTTGTATTCAATACATTTACAACAGGAGCTTCAAACGATATAGAGCAGTCCACAAAGCTGGCGNNTGATGGCGTTGGAAAGTGTGAACAACCCTTATCTGGGGGGAGAATCATCACTGGCGTGCTCGTCGGTAACTTCAAGCAAGATAGACGATGAGGTTCTTAGAATAATCAAGAATGCACATGAAAAGGCAATAAATATTCTTAAGGAAAATACAAGCAAGCTCCACGAGCTGGCAAATTATCTACTGGAAAAGGAAACAATCACTGGCGATGAATTTATGGAAATATTAAACAGAGCATAATAGTCTGGGAGGTACGTATGAGGGATGAAATTTTAAAAAGAGAGCTCTGGGATATGGCGAGAAATATAACCACAAGCCTGCAGACGGCGTTCAGACCAATAATGGACGCTCATGGGCTCACATCAATGCAGGGCAGAATATTGGCTGCCGTCAAGGAATGTGATGACGTCAGCATAGGTACCATATCGAAAATTATTGATACATGCAGCAGCAATGCTTCAAGCATGTGCAAAAAATTAGAGAAAGACGGATTTATAGTAAGAAAAAGAAGCAGTCTGGATGAAAGAGTTGTGGAGCTTAGGCTTACGGAAAAGGGCGAAAGTGTATTAGGAGAAATAAACGACAGGCTCAAGGAGAGCTATGGACCAATAATAGACAGCAGGACGGATGAAGAATTTGACTTGATAATAAGGGGAATCACCTTATTGAATGAGCTCTTGAAGGAGTTTGAAAAAATAAATGATAAAAAAATATAAAATATTACAAGATACCCCAAAAAATATATTTTGTTTCCGAATAATATTACTGTAGTCGAATAGCCCCCCTAGTAGAGATATTATTCTTTACACTAAAAGATGACCTCATAAATTTGAGGTCATCTTTGTTTTTTAATTTGCACGCAATCAATATGCCCTAACCCCATAAAATAACATAAATCTGTACCTTTTGAAAATGTCAGGATACGGATATAATATAATATACAAAATCCATTATACGAGGAAATAATTATGAAAAATGTTCCTAAGGTAGCGGCAATACATGACTTCTCGGGTATGGGCAGATGCTGCATGACGGTTATAATGCCCATTATATCGGCTTTGGGCTGCCAGGTATGCCCCTTGCCCACAGCACTTTTGAGCAACCATTCTGAGTTTAAGCACTTTTATTTTTTTGATTTTACCGATCACATTGAGGAATATTACAGCAACTGGGAAAAAAACAATGCCGAATTCGACTGCATTTACAGCGGATTTATAGGTTCTGAGAAGCAGATTGATATTTTGACAGATATAATTGACAGAATGAGAAAGAAAAATACCCCCATAGTAGTTGTGGACCCTGTCATGGGAGACCACGGAATTGTTTATAAAACCTACACGCATGAGATGATAGAAAAAATGAGCCGTCTTGTCAATAAGGCGGACATAATTACACCGAATTTGACAGAGGTGGGAATACTGCTGGGTGAAAAATACGAAGGCGAGACCGTAAGCATCGGACAGCTTAAGAGTTTTTTACGGGAGCTTTGCGGCATGGGACCGGGAAAGGCACTGATAACAGGCATAACCACTGATGACGGTGAGCATATCAACGCATGCTATGACAGGGAAACGGGTGAGTACTGGAAGGTAACGTTTGATTATGTGGACAAAAGATATCCCGGAACAGGAGATTTGTTTACGGCTTTATTTACGGGATATTTGCTCAACGGAAGGAAAATGCCAGAGGCAATGGAGGAAGCATCGATTTTTGTTTCAAAAGCGGTGAGGATTACACATGAGGCAGGAACATTAAGTTCAGAGGGAGTAATGTTTGAAAAAATAATGCCTGAGCTTTACCAAAAGGTTGAAAATTATAAGTATACTGCAATATGAATGATAATGAAAACGTGAAGGAAAATAGATGTTTGTAACGCCAGAGGCGTACGGAAAACTATTTTCCTTCTTTTTTTATGTAGAATTGGTATATTTTATTGATTTCGGCAAACAATATATCCAACATACAAGAAAATTTACCTGAAATGTCCTGTAACATTCACAAAAATTAAAATTCTTAACAGCGTTAAGAAAAAATTAATTTGTATTATTTGCTGAATTCGATTATAATACCACTTATGCAAAAGATTATGGGACTTTGCAGAGGGATTGCCTATAATGTATAAATTAATACTTATACAAAAAGTAAATTTTTTTTATGAAAAATTTATACCTTTAATTGACAATACAGAAGTCAATTTCGGATAAACTTTTAAAGGTTGGTGGTAAAATGAAAAGAAAAATATACCCATTTTTTATTTTGGCTATATTGATAATGAGCTTTGTCGTAACTTATTATGATAACACGGGGAACTTTAAATTAACTGCATTTGCGGATACGAGAACAGAGACTACAAATGTAAATCCACGGTTAAAAGAAATCAAGTATGATATTGACAGAAACGAGATAGAGCATAACACAAAAATATTAACTAACGACGAAAAATTTGTTGACTACAAGCAGGTAGTCCAAGAGGGTGCAGACGGTACGAAGGAATCAGTCTATCAGGAATGCTACATTGACGGCAGATTGATTTCAAGAACCTTAGAGGAAGAAATAGTATATGTCAAACCCGTAGATGAAATAATCGAAGTAGGAACGAAGGAATATGCAGCCGTTGCATCAAGAAGCGGGTTCAGATACAAAAATGAACTTGATATGGTTGCAACAGCATATGACCTTTCATACGAAAGCACAGGGAAAAATCCCGGTGACCCTTACTACGGAATAACAGCATCTGGCGCAAAAGCTCAGCCAGGTACCGTTGCGGTAGATCCGAGAGTTATACCTCTCGGAACGAAGCTATACGTAGCTTCTACAGATGGCAGTCCTGACTATGGTTTCGCAACAGCCCTTGACACGGGTGGCGCAATCAAGGGTAATCGAATCGACTTGTTTATGGAAAGCAACTCAGACGCATACAAGTTTGGTATCAGACAAGTGAAGGTGTACATTTTAGAGTAACAGCAATAAAACCCATAAGAATGCCGGAGTCGGTATTCTGAAAAAAGAAAAAATTCCATTGTGAATTTTTTCTTTTTTATATGCAAGACGCAAAAAATAGTGTATATTGTAAATGTAACAAGATATCAATCAGATAATGCGAGGAAGTTATGAAGAAACCAATATTCATAGGAATATGCGGAGGAAGCGCTTCGGGGAAAACCACAATAGTAAACAGGATATATTCGGCTGTTCCGGAAAAAAGTATTGCTATAATAGAGCATGACTCATACTATAGGGACCAAAGTTCATTGACATACGAGGAGCGCTGCAAAACTAATTACGACCATCCGTTTGCATTTGACACGGATTTGCTGGTGGAACACATCAAGGAGCTGAAAATCGGACAGACGGTGCAAAAGCCCATTTATGATTACGGAATACATAACAGAAAAACGGAAACAATTACAGTTGAGCCCAAGGAAATAATAATAGTTGAGGGTCTGCTGGTTTTCTATGAAGAAAGAATAAGAGATCTGCTGGATATTAAAATATATGTGGACACAGATGCGGATATAAGAATTTTAAGAAGGATCATAAGAGACATAAATGAAAGAGCAAGAAGCCTGGAGTCTGTTATAAACCAGTATATGAATACGGTGAGACCGGCTCACGAGCAATTCATAGAGCCCAGCAAGAAATATGCGGATATTATAGTGACTGAGGGCGGCGATAATTTAGTTGCCGTGGATTTGATGGTTACTAAAATCAAATCCTTGCTGGAAGAATCCAAATGTATATGAAATACTAGAGGAATTTGATGATTAAAGAAATAATAGTGGTTGAAGGTAAGTCCGACATATCCGCGGTCAAGAGAGCTGTAGACGCAGAGGTCATTGCCACAAGCGGACTCGGGCTGAATGAAAAAATAATAAGCGTAATAAAGAAAGCTTCACAGAATAGAGGAATAATAATATTGACAGATCCGGATTATCCCGGTAAAAAAATAAGATACATGCTTTCATCGGAGATAGAGAACTGTAAACATGCATTCATACCAAGAGACAAGGCAAAAAAGGACGNNATTATAGAAGCATTGAGAAATGCCAGGGCAGAAATATCCGAAAACAGGCAGGAGTTCACCAATGGCGACATGGTGTATTATGGTCTGGTTGGAAATGAAAATGCGTCCATAATGAGAGCAAAAGCCGGAGATATACTCGGTATAGGATATTGTGGTGCAAAGCAGTTTTTAAAAAGAATAAACTCCTTCGGAATTGAAAGAAGTGAATTGGAAGAAGCCATAATAAAAGCGGGAAATGAAGAGTAATTGTAAGAATAGAAAATATAGAAAATATAATGGATAATAGACGATATGGATGATAAAAAACTGTATTCACCTAAGGTGATGAAGGATATACTTGATAAATACGGATTTAAGTTCAGTAAAAGCCTCGGTCAGAATTTTCTGATTGACGGAAATATAATAAACAGAATCGCTGATACAGCAGAGCTTGATGAAAATTCGGGAGTTCTGGAAATAGGCCCGGGCTTCGGGACACTGACACAAGTGCTGTGCGCCAAGGCAAAAAAGGTTGTTGCTATTGAGGTTGACAAAAGCCTCGAAAGAGTTCATCATGAAACACTCAATTACGATAATCTCAAAATTATTTATGATGATTTCATGAGAGTAGATGTTGACAAGCTCATTAAGGAAGAATTTGAGGGACTGGATGTTAAGATTGTGGCTAATCTGCCATACTATATAACCACGCCCATAATTATGAAAATATTAGAGGAAAAATATAAGATTTCCAAAATAGTCGTAATGGTTCAAAAAGAAGTTGCCCAAAGGCTGAATTCAGCCCCTGGCAGCAAGGAGTACGGTGCAATTACACTGGCTGTGCAGTACCGTGCTGACACAAGCATTGCCATGATAGTACCTAATTCGGTATTCATGCCTAGGCCAAAGGTGGATTCTGCTGTAATAGCATTTGACATACTTAAAAATCCGAGAATAAATGTTGAGGATGAGGATCTGCTTTTCAGTGTCATAAAAGCATCCTTCGGTCAAAGAAGGAAGACATTGCTTAACGGGCTTTGCAATAACCTGAAGATATCGAAGGAAATTGTTAAGGAAGCTCTGGAAGATGCAGGAATAGATCCCGGTATCCGCGGAGAGACTCTGAGCCTTCAGGAATTTGGAAAAATTTCTGACGAGTTGAAAAAATTAATGTAATTAAAACATATAAAACGGGGTATATATTACAGTAACAGAATGAAGTAATATGGGGAGGTACCTATGAAGATATATACAAAAACAGGGGATAAGGGACAGACGTCATTGTATGACGGNNGACGGCACAAGAATAGATAAGGACTCATTGAGAGTTGAATCCTACGGTACAGTTGATGAGCTGAATTCTTCAATCGGATTTGCAATGAAATTTGTTGAGGATGAGAGCATCCGGGCATCACTTAAACGAATCCAGATGAGACTGTTCTTCGTTGCAGGCGAGCTTGCTACAATTGAAGAAGGCAAATACAAGTATACCGTAAGCGAAGAAGATATTCAGGCTTTAGAGAAAATAATAGACGATTATATACCCCTAATAAAGGGAGCAGATAAATTTATTGTGCCCGGTTCATCAACCGCGGCAGCCGCGCTTCACGTTTCAAGAACCATCTGCAGAAGAGCTGAAAGAAGAATCATTACCCTCAAAAGGCATGAAGAGGTAAGAGACCTCCTTCTGAAGTTTGTAAACAGGCTGTCAGATGTTCTCTACACCTACGCCAGATACCTTGAAAGTGACCTTACAATAATGGATTTTGAAAAAGCATATAATGAAAAATTGTAGAAACATCCCTCTCCATAAATGGAGAGGGATGTTGTATTTTTGATTATAATATATTATGAAATTTTTGTGCGCACAGAAGCAGCCACCATCCTGCACAGATTTATTGAGCTGGTCATTTGAATAAGGCGTAAAAAATAATATATGTTGATAAGAACACGACACGGTCAGGCAGCTTTTCTGCCCAGGCTGTGTTTTTTGTGCAATTAATGTTTATCGTAAAACGATAAATTATAATTGACAAACGATAATGAATATATTATGCTTATTAAAGGAATCGAGAGAATCAAGGTTATGAATTAAATTGATATTAAGGGGTATTAGTCATGAAAAGAATATTATCGCACGTTATATTTTGTCTTGGAGGTATTTTTGTATTCAGTCCTGTCATAATGTATTGGTTCATTCATGGCAGCTATGAAAGATATATGTGGATTATAAATGGCAGTTATCTGTTTAACAGCTTGGGAAGTGGACCGGTGCAATTATATTTATATGTGGGGCTCTTCTTAGCAGGAATAGTCTTAACAGCAATTAGTTTTAAATATGTTAACAAGTATTTTAAATATGCTGTCTTGGTTATATTATTAATGCTTATTATAATGTCGGCATCATGTCTTTCTTCACAGTCCATTAACAGGAGGATTTCAAAGTCCTTGAGAATAGAAGTGCCTGCTATGTTTTTGAATGAGTAAGCATAATATAAAAAGCTGCAGCTTGTTGCCGCAGCTAATTTTTATTTCTAAGTTGCCTATTCTATAGGCTGTAAATGTGCCTGGAAGTGTCTGAGTATCGGAGGTTCCCAGATTATTTTGTAGCCTCGCTTGATTTCGCCGGCTCTTTCCTTGATGGAAATAAGAGCATCTGCCATTACATCAAAGTGTGCCTGAGTGTAAACTCGGCGCGGAATTGCAAGACGTGTAAATTCGAATTCTGATTTAATCTGCTCACCTGTGTCAGGGTCATTTCCCATCATGTAGGAGCCTATGTCGCAGGAGCGTATGCCTGCTTCCTTGTACAGTTCTACGGCAAGAACCTGTGCGGGGAATTCGTTGTAAGGAATGTGAGGGATGATTTTCTTTGCATCTATGAATACGCCATGACCGCCTACAGGAGACTGGTATGCAATGCCTGCTTCATCCAGCAGACCTGCCAGGTATTCCATCTGACCGATACGGTACTTTAGATAGTCTTCTTCCAGCGCTTCGTTCAGTCCTATTGCAAGAGCTTCTAAATCACGTCCATTTAACCCTCCGTATGTAATAAACCCTTCAAAGCTGATGCAGTTTGCCTTTAGTTTTATAATCATGTCTTCAAATTTCTTGTCATCTTTTACGCCTATCATACCGCCCATATTGACAATTCCGTCTTTTTTGGATGACATGGAGAACATGTCTGCATACGAGAACATCTCGCGAACGATTTCCCGAATGGATTTATCCGAGTAGCCTTCCTCGTCACGCTTAATAAAGTATGCATTTTCAGCGTATCTGGCCGAATCAATATCCAATGCTATATTATATTTTTGGCATATTGAGGCAACATCTCTCATATTTTGCATTGAAACCGGCTGACCGCCTGCTGAGTTGTTAGTAACTGTCATGACAACCAGACCTATATTTTCGGGACCGTGTTCTTTAATAATTTCCTCTAACTTCACAACNNATTTCCCTTAAACTTTGCACGTTTTTCAGGATCCTTTGCTTCTTCAACGACACAGTCTATGCAGCGTGCGCCTGCCAGCTCAACGTGTGCGCGTGTTGTATCGAAAAACATGTTGGACACAGCGAATTTTCCTTTGCCCAGTAGCGCCGGAAATAAAACCTTTTCCGCAGCTCTGCCCTGATGCACAGGCTGGATGAAGTTGTATCCGAAGATTTCCTTAGCTGTATCAATAAGTCGATAGTAGCTTTTTGCTCCTGCGTAGGCTTCGTCTCCCATCATAATTCCGGCCCATTGATGTGAGCTCATTGCGTTTGTTCCGGAATCTGTCAGAAGATCAATGTACACATCTTCACCTCTCAGGTGGAACAGATTGTAGTTTGCCTCTTTGATTTTTTGTTCTCTTTCTTCTCGAGTTGTCATTTTGATTGTTTCAACCATTTTAATTCTAAATGGCTCAGGAACGTACTTTACTTTCATTTTTTCCTCCTCAAAATCACCCCGGTTATCTTTCGACTAGCGGTCGGTATCCACAATGATTATATATTATTATTTGAATTGATTCAAGTTTTTTTACCATGCTCACCAATTAAAGGATATTATTTTCAATGTGCCTTATTTTTAGCAGGTGCGTTAATTAATTTTTAAGATTTAATTTATTTACAAAAAATTATTTTATGGTATTATATATTAGGCAGAATATTTAATTTATGGAGANNGAGGGACATAAGTTGAAGCATTTTTTTAAGGTGTTTTTTACATCACTCATATGCTTTTCTGTTATAGTCGGTGTGGGGCTTTTCCTCCTTACCGGATTTAACGGCGGGCAAAGTGTGGATGCGTCAGATATACTTAATGTAATAAGAGGAAACAAGGCCGAAAGGGTAAATGTAATCTTATTAGGTATGGAGAATGAGCATTCGGATACCATAATGGTTGCAAGCTATGACACTAAGACTAAGAGAGCTGACATTATTTCAATTCCCAGAGATACATATATTGATAGGGACGGATTTGTAAATAATGCCAACAATAAGATAAATACTGTATATACCGTGAAGGGTATTGAGGGATTAAAGGAAACTATTCTCAGCATCACCGGAATTAAAATAGATAAATATGTAACAATTGATTATGACGGATTGAGAGCCGCTGTGGATGCAGTGGGAGGCGTTGAGGTAGATGTTCCTTTCCACATGAGATATACCGACCCTTATTCTGACCCTCCGCTTGATATAAATATACCTGAAGGTAAACAAATAATTGATGGCGACAACGCCATGGAATTTTTAAGATTCAGAAAGACAAACTACAAAGGATATTCAGGTTATGCTGAGGGAGATTTGGGTAGAATCGAAGCACAGCAAGGGTTTGTAAAGGCTGCAATCAAAAAGGCACT
>DOON01000244.1:348-4557 GCA_003514865.1 Clostridiales bacterium | reverse complement strand
AAAATGCCCTTGCCATATTTTTTCTCAATTATATGCTTAGGAGCTTTTCCCTTTCTAAATCCTTGAACATTAATGCTATTCTTTACTTTTAAATATGCTTTATTCACAGCTTTTTCAAATTCTTCAGGTGAAACTGTAAACTCGATTGAAACTACATTTTTCTCTTTTTTTAATATCTTTGAACTCATTTGTTCCTCCTAGGTATTTTATATTGTATGTAAAACAGCCAATATTGTTTCAAATTAATGATTCTCATAATTTAACCATTATATTATACCATAACACTTTGTAAAATCAACAATTTATTAAATTTTATTGGATATTTTTAATATTTTTGTATTCATACACGCAGCAATTCATAATAATGTTGTTACCGCTAAGGAAAATCTGCATCTGATTTTTCAAGAAAACCATTCCTGCCTTTTCCATTACTCTGCCTGATGCCTTATTTCTTATATCATGCATAGCATGTATTGTTTCAAATCCCACTTCAAGCGTCATAAATTCCAGAACCTTTTTAAGAGCCTCTGTGGCAATACCCTGATTCCATCTTTTTTTTGCCACTGTATAGCCAACTTCGCAATATTTTTTTCTGCTTTTAATATTTGATACTGAAACAGAGCCTATGGTTTCACTACTGACTTTATCCGTTATCGCCCAGTGGTAATAGTCCGTCCTGCCATAATAATTTACAATCTCAGAAATATAGCTTCTTGTTACCGATTCATTTTCATGAACGCTCCAAGCATTATATCTGGCTGAATCCATATCGCTGAACCAATTGACATATGCATCATGAACATCTGTAATTTTAAAAGGTCTGAGGCTGAATCTTTCAGTTTCAAGAGCCACCGTACCCTTATGCTTTAAATTTCTGTTTCCCAATCGCAGGCATATCATAAATTTTCTCCATACAATTCATAACCGGAATTTTAATCTGTACTACCCCATTATACAATTTTTGTTATATTTTGTATAGAGTTTCTTATGCCCCATGGGCGCTTTTTCCATGGAGTATTAGAAACTCTCCAGTTTATTATAATAAAATTTTAAAAAACGTTTTTTATTAATTTTATATNNTTATATAACTGATTGTAATTTGAACTAAAAAACTGTATAATATAGTACAAGCTCGACAGATATATTCTGACGAATCGTTTATAAATAATAAATATACTACACGGGAGGTAATATGGAAAAGTTTGAGGATGAAATAATTCAAGACAATTACAGCCAGGCTGTTAAAAATTGTACCGAAAAAAAGGACAAGAAATTCATACCTACCATTGAATCTGTATTAAAGAAAAAATCTATTCAGATGCCTAAGGAAATCTATGAGGCAAGCGGCATAAATATATTCGGCAAAAGGATAAAATCATTGATTTTCACAACCGACCTGGCAATTATAAAAAACAACAATGCCGACGGCGTAATAGCAGTTTACCCTTTCACACCTCAGATAGCAATAAATCAGGCAATAATAGAGGTTTCATCAACACCTGTGTTTGTGGGAGTAGGCGGAGGAATTACCACCGGTCAGAGATCCATTGACATTGCCATAAGCGCGGAATTGAACGGTGCCTACGGAGTTGTCATGAATGCCCCGACACCAAACGATCTTATATCTGAAATGAAAAAAAGGCTTGATATTCCCATAATAATCACCATTGTTTCCGAAAGGGAAGACTTTGAATCAAGAATCAAGGCAGGAGTTTCCATATTTAACGTTTCCGGTGGAGCGAAAACATCTTCCATAGTAAAAAAAATTCGCGAGAGCCACCCATACTTCCCTATTATTGCAACAGGGGGACCAAATCCGGAAAATATACTGAACACAATACAGGCAGGAGCCAACACCATAACATTCACTCCTCCTACAACCGGTGAGCTATTTTCTGAAATTATGGACAATTACAGAGAAAAACTATTTTAAAGAATACGGGAATCCCCGTATTTTTTCATTTAATTTGTTTCACGTCCATACCTGCTTGTTTTGCAATAAATATGGCAAATTGTTTTGAGTCCCCAATTTGAAATCCTGATTTATTAATAATATGTGCCACTGATTCATCAACAAATAAATAATATCGTAGCTTATCTTCATAAATACCCTTAATAACTGAGTAGTCGAATTTGTGCTCACTGGTTTCTTTATATTCAATAAAGCATCTATCATAAAAATAATATGCGATTTCAGAACCTTTGCCGTCATATTTTTCCCACATCAGTTTTCCCAATCTCCTATAATCAGAACTCATCAGCAGCAATTGCCCTATTATCACAAAAGCAACCGATATGTGCAGGGCTCTGTCACCGTCAATCAATCCGCCTATAAAACATGCGATATTAATGCCGCCAATCAAAATCAAAAGCACTCCGGCTAATCTGAACCCAGATATAGATACCATACGCAACACACGTACCGGCCTGATTTGATTTTGGCAAGCCTTCATAAATTTTATGAAATCCGTCTGATTGTATGTCATCACAATCTTATATCCCATGTTCACTGCTCCTTTTATCATTGAAATATATCAAAAATATCTATATAGGAAAAAATACGGGGATTCCCGTATTTTTATTTATTCCATATTTTTAAGCACATCTCTGTTTTGCTCTATAATGCCGTTGATTTCTCTTATTTTTTCCTGGAGCTTGGACAATATTTCGTCGCTGTAATTATATGCTCCGATTTTCATTTCGGTAGCCTTTCTTTCGGCTTCCTTTATAAGCTGCTCCGCATGCTTCTGCGCCTGCTTGGTTATTTCATTTTCTTCGATTAAGTATCTCNNTAACTCTGTCAATCATCTCGTCAGCCTCTGACTGAGCCTCGTTCAATATTCTCTGACGCTCCTTTGCAACCCAGGATGCTCTGTTGATCTCATCAGGCATCTTCAAGCGTATTTCATTTATTACTTCCAATATTTCTTCCTTATCAATCATAACCTTGTTTGATAAAGGAAATTTTGAAGCCTCTTCAATTATATCTTCGATTCTTTCCAGCAAATTTAAAATATCCATACTACTTCCTCCCAAGTTTTTTGTGAATTTCCTGTGCCACATAGGCAGGAACCAAGTCCTCAAAAGCTCCCCCATGCTCTGCAACATCCTTAACCATGCTAGAGCTCAAGAAGGAATATTCCGGTGATGCCACCAGGAAAATTGTCTCTAAATTCTTGTTCAAATGCTTGTTTATACTGGATATCGCCAGCTCATATTCATAGTCGGAAACTGCCCTCAGTCCCCTTACTATCATGTTGATATTATTTTTTTCGGAATATTCAACTACCAGACCCTCTGTAAAATCAACACTGACATTATGTAAGTGCTTTGTGGCTTGTCTAACCATTCCGCACCGCTATTCGATGGAAAACCAGTATTTCTTTTCAATATTGTTGAATACAGTAACTACAACCTCTTCAAAATTACGCGATATCCTGTTGATTATGTCCATGTGTCCGGCTGTAATCGGATCAAAGCTTCCCGTGTATAAAACCTTCATTAGTCCTCTCCGTATGTCATTATGCTTATTCTTGTTCTTCCATATATTTTTTCTTTATATTCTATCATGTCTCTATTTATTTCATCAATTGTTTTTTCAGATTTATCAGTTTCAATTATAAGCTTTCCGCCTGCCTTTAGCAAGTTATTTTCAAAAACCTTAAGGGCAATTCTTCCTCCGCAGTTCAGGTCGTAGGGCGGGTCTGCAAATATATAGTCAAATTTAATATTTTCAGCAGCGAAGTTCGTAATTGCTTTTTCATAATCGCTCATTACTACAACTGCCTTTTCCTTAAATTTGCAAAGTTCCAAATTTTTTCTTACATAGCTCAGACTCTTATGAGAACCATCCACAAAATAGCATTGCTTCGCTCCTCTTGCAAGAAATTCTATTCCTACACCGCCGGAGCCGGAAAATAAGTCCAGCACAATTGATTCTTCGTCAATATAGCCCAATATATTAAAAATGGCCTCCTTGATTTTATCACTGGTAGGTCTTACTGACATACCATCCGGGGCATACAGCTTCATCCCCTTGTTAGTTCCGGATATAATTCTCATACTTACCTCTTAATTAAAAGCTATTGTTTCATCCTTAAATAAATTAATTATGGATTTTTTCAAATTTATGTAGTCATCTCCCGAAAGTCCGGGATTTTCTTCTGATATCTTATTTGAAATATGCTGCACATCCTGAACATATTCCAG
>DOON01000244.1:0-336 GCA_003514865.1 Clostridiales bacterium | reverse complement strand
CTCAGCATTTAGAACCATCATGACAGAGGCATTTGGCACATTCACACCCACCTCTATGACAGTCGTGGATACAAGCACATTTATTTTACCCTCATAGAATCTATTTATGACCTCTTCCTTCTCCGCATTGTTCATTTTTCCGTGTAAAAGCCCGAGGCTGTAGTCGGAAAAATAATTGTTTCTGAGTTCATCAAATATCTCTGTCGCCGAATTAAGCTCCATTTTTTCGGATTCTTCAACTAGAGGAGCAACTATGTACGCCTGCCTTCCCTCATCAGCCTGCTTTTTTATAAATTCGTAGGCCCGTTCCTTTTCATTGCCTTTCAGAATGTCCGT
>DOON01000211.1 GCA_003514865.1 Clostridiales bacterium | reverse complement strand
AGGACGATGAATATAACGCATTCGTGGAAAGGTGTGAAGAAGGTCTATTAGAATTATTTGCACCAGATAGAAATACTTTTGGATATAGCGGGGAGCCGACTAAAAAAGGAATGGAGCAACCCCAGAGAAGACCCCATAACATCAGAAGTTTAAAATGTGCAATAAATGATTTTTATCGTGTATATAGTATATTGCGTGATAATGAATTTGTAAATATTGCTGACTGGTTTTATAGTTTCGCATCATATTTGATTTCATATAAAGCAGATATTGCTAAAGAGGGTTATTATGGTACTCTTTTTTCTGATGGAAAAGTGCGTAAGCTATACCCAGTTTTTCAAGAACAATATATGTTTAGTGCTGTAAAACAATGGATACTTCATGGTGTTTGGAATGAGGATGCTATATCGCACGAGATTGAAATCATAAAGAAACGCAAAGAAGCCCAAAAACCATGTGAGATCATAAAAGTTAATCGGATAATGGATGTTAACGAAGAGATAATCGATAAAGGTTTTGGAGATTTTCTCAATAGCGCATATAAGGGTAGCTTGACTTTAGATGATTATGTTCTTTTTATTGAGAATAGCTGTTGGGCAAGACGCTACGGATACTCCTTTCCTGTGGTGATAGATTGGGATAAAGTTAAGGGAGGAGTCGATAAGCGCATAGAGATCCTTAAAGAGGCATTGCCAGAAGGCCAAATATTATTTCGTGTTATTGGAGATGATAATAAGGAACATTTTACTGATGAAGAATGGGGTACATATAAGCTTATTTCTGATTTTGCGTTTAGTGATGCATTGATGTTTTTTAAGAATCGAAAACTATACATTGAAAAAATGAATGAGTAAGCATCTTCATCTTTCGTAATCATTCAAAATAAAAGGTTTAATATATTTGATGAAGAAATGGCAATGGTTACAGCGCAAGCATTTGCTCAAGATAATAATGCTGGAAAGAATCTGTTTGCTAACTATTTCAAAGATATGTGGAAATGTAATATTGAATCACCAGATATTCAGGTTGATAAAAGTCTGAAAGGATTTTCTAAACTAAGGGATTTATTAAAAGAAAAAAAAAGGAGAATTCAAATGAAGAAAAAAACTTTTGCAGTGTTGCATACAGAAAGATTTATTCAAACAGTTGAGGAATTGATTGCATCTAAATGCACGGAAAAAGCTCAAGAGCTGTCAAATGGATAACGCAAGTAAATAATTACTGTTATTTCCAACTTCCTCTAATGTTTAAATTATATAGCAGAAGCTATATAATTAGGAAGTTACAAAATTCAATCCGAATAGTTCGTAAATAAAAGGAGGACTTATTATAGGATACTTTATAAAACTTGATCAAGTATTTACGCCTCCCGAAATTGGTATGGAGCATATTTGTGATATACCTATAGGTATAGGGTGTTTTAAATTTCTGGAGTGCTTTTATGAACTGAATTATTCTTCTAGTGAGTTTGATGGTGACAATTATATATCTAGCTCAATTATTGTACTAACACTTTTAGAGGATGAATATTATGCAAAAGAAAATTTACTTAAAACTATAAAGTGTTTGTCTTTTGTCTTACANNCATATATTGTTAAATCAGCTTGAATATATGGAGCATATTGATGTACCAAAACCCATTAGGCAGTCAGTCTCCAATTTGGATGCAGGTGTACTCACTAAGATTAGAAAATTCGAAGTAATGTTTTCAAAGCTACCTAACACTGATATGTTACTAAAGGTCATTGATTCTTATTGTTCAGGTCTACATTTTGAGGCAACTAATAAATCCCTTCATGTGTCATATTTAGAGTATTATAAAGTCGTAGAAATACTTACAAATAAGGAATTCAAAAGCAATACAATAGCACATGATGAAACAATTAGGTTAGTAAAAATGCTGTTTAACAAAAAAGCACATATATCTGCTTTCAAGCTAGAAACATACGCGGATAAAATCAACAAAACGATAAATAACATGCTATCTACAGATACATATTATAAAATAAGCTATTATCTAAGTTCAAACAAGATAAAATATGACGCTGATAATCTCGCTTTGTTTGTGAAAACAAGAAATGACCTAGCTCATGGCAATATAAAAACACTTGATGATAAAAAATTGCTGTGTGACATTAAGAGCTTGTCATATCAGATTATTTTTTCTTACGTAAAAAATCATATTAAAACAAAGTGGAAGCATAGTTAAATTAATTGATTATCATTATCCGCTATCCGACTAATGAGCTCTTTGAGATAGCAATTTTATATAGGGCATTTTGAGCATACCAGGAAGTTTTATTAGGTTGATAGAACTTCCCATTATGTTTAAACTGTACAAGTACATAGTAGCAATAATGAGAAGTTCGCCTAGCGGCAATCACAGCAATTATGGGAAGTTAGAAAATTAAGATCGTTTAGGAGGAATGCTAATTTAGTATTAGTTGATAACAGCATATTTCAAACTAGCGCATATCGTGAGAAACATCTACATGTGGAATTATATGTACAAAATTGCTTTGCAAGAAGNNAAGATAGGTAAAGAAAATTAAAATCTATGGGGGTGGAGAACAAAGTGTCTAATATATTATCTTTTGAAAGCCTTAAATATCAGGATATTCTTGAACCTGAATTCCAAAATCTTTCCTTTACAGAACATAATTGCCTTGAATTTAAAATAACTGGGCAATGCGGAATGGCTGTAGTTTATGCGCCTAATGGAACCGGGAAAACAACTCTTACAAACTTGATAGGAATGGAATCTTCTAGCGGTACAATTGACTTTTTAGCATCTTATAACTTTATCCCTATAACACCGGCAGATAAAAAATTTCATATCATCGGAGACCAAAGTACCCGTAATATAATTCGAGGAAATACTTCTGATTACTTGATTGGCGAAGACATTCGAAGAGAGTATGAATTGCGTCACAATATAGAGGATATTTTTAATAACTGTTTTGCTCAATTTGCTAAGACTTTAAAAGATCAATACGGAATAACCAAGAGAGACGATTTTTTCTTGTCAAGGATAAGCAACCAAAGAATAGCTGATTTTATACGAGATATAATTCCGACTAGAAACCACCGGAGTGAAATAGACAGGATTGATTTCATTCATTTTATAAGAAGCGCTAGAGTAGAATCATTGCCTGAAGATTTAGATCAGTCCAAACTCACATTTATTGTAAGGAATTTATCCTTAGTTCAGGATACGATGGCGATAACTGCTGAAATCGGTCAAAATATCGAGATACAAGAAATAGAGAAAAACGATGATNNTGCATGTGTAGTATGCGATGCTCAGAATATTTCAATCCATGACCTTACAATTCGAAAGAAAACGAATCGTGACCGGATTTATGATAACTTGTCTACCAATATAAAG
Organism: Clostridiales bacterium; assembly: GCA_003514865.1. The sequence continues at coordinate 2,962 of DOON01000211.1, read as the reverse complement.
GCTGTTTTGGATAACATAGTAAATAGTCATGCTTTGCAGTCAGGAGATCCTTTTTCAATACATATTAGAGTATTAGACTTCATTCGATCTGGTGAGTATTTACTCTTGCAAGCCCTTAAAACTGAACTATTGGGATATATTGATATCATTTCAAAGGCGGTAGTTAATATTTTTCTCCAAATGTTTGACGATACCAGCTTGGATACATATTTTGAAGAATATGAGCATCTGTTGGATAGGCAACCTTCTCTTGATAACGAGGAACTGATGTTAATCAATGAAGTGGTAAATGAAAATATAGGTCCAGAAATTACAATTGTAAGAGATGCGCAAAACGGTCGGAATTTCAGGTTGCTTCTTGACGGAAAGGCTTTTCTAGGTGATGACGTTGGTGAAAAGAACCAGAAACCGCTAAAGTTAAGTACAGGAGAACGAAATTTTATTTCGCTTGCTTTTGAACTTCTACTTGCCAGACACGCAGACAAAGAGTTGATAGTGTTGGACGATCCTATTTCGAGTTTTGATTCTGTTTATAAGAATAAGATAGCATACTGTATTATCAAGTTTTTGGAAAATAAAAAAAACATAATACTTACGCACAATCTTGATTTGGTTCGTTTATTAGAATTCCAAAACTCGGGATGTTTTAACTTATATATGTTTAATAATACTGAAGGCGGTGTTAATGGCTTTATCCGAGTAAATGATCAGGAAAAGAAAATTTTGATTAATCTACATGATCTGATTAAACTTTTCCGAAATGGAGAGCAAAACGCACAGATTGGTGATATTGTAATAGATAATAGAACTTTCTTAATGGCAATGATTCCCTTCTTGAGGGGGTATGCTCACATTATGTGTACAGATGATGATATATATTCAAGCCTGTCATCCATTATGCACGGATATGAAAATGGTTTTGTGGATGTTGCAATGGTATATCAACAACTTTTTGGATACAGTTTCGGTGAAGAATGTGTGGTTTCGGTACAGGATGTACTGAATTTGGATTGTGCGAATATAAGAACCGTAGACCCAGATAAGCTTCCATTGCTTTCTGAAACGCTAAAGCAAACTCTAATTTATTATCATCTGAGGATGAGTGTGGAATCGGTACTGGTTCAGTTGTTCCCAACCTCAAGACGTGAAAACGAGGAAGTGATGTTAGGCCAGATTATACAGAGAGCATTTAGATGTAGCCGGACGGATATTGACTATGAAAGAATAATAGAACATAGGGTTTTCTTTACATCGAGAAAGACGCTTCTGAATGAGTTTAACCACTATGAAGGGAACATGAATATTTTTCAACCAGCAATTGATATTAAAGATGCTACGCTTCAAAGAGAAGTCAACACAATCCACGAGAGACTGGACTTGTTAAGAACAATCCGATATATATCTTCTAATACCCATGCATCCCAAATTCATAAGTTATATTCCATAGGTGCAGATTCTAATTGCGTTCGTGTTCATATGAAATAAACCAATATCCCCAATAAGAATATGAATTGCACATTATGCTTATGAAATAATGCCTAGCAAATAGGCAAATTTGAATTTATCGGAGGATAAGATGAAAGATATTAAACGATTGGTCAATCAATTTCGAGACGCTATTGATATAGCTAAAGGTAAAGGGGAGTTTATTAAGGACTTACGATTTCGCAGATTCCCGAGTGGATGCTGTGATGATGCTAGTGATTTGTTAGCTCAGTTTTTGTTAGAAAACGGCATTAAAACATATAATGTTTCTGGCACGTATAGAGATGGTTCAGATGAAAACACTCAGTCTCATGAATGGTTAGTGGCTGACAATCAGACTATTATAGATATAACTGGCGATCAGTTCAGATATGATTCGGTTTTTTTGAATTATAATAAACCAGTCTACGTCGGAGCAGAAGATAATTTTCATAGACTGTTTGAAGATAGGCGGGTTCATGAAAATATGGGCTTAGATTCCTTGGGTGGTATAAGTCAGCCGAGACTAAATGAGTTGTATAGGAAGATTACTAAATTTGTTTAGAAACATATACACTTTTTCAGAGGGAATAATATCAATAAATTCAAATTTGGTAAGATAATTTGATTCACAATTCCTAGCGGGGAACTTCCCATTATATTTAAGCCATGATGTTCAGCTGAACATCANNCTTATGCGTGGACAAACCTTCTGGATTTATCCCTGCAGCAACAATATGCTTTTTCACAATGTTTTGAATAGCTCTTGTTGTCAAACGACCTCCGTTGCGTGAGATAAAAAGAGCATTTGTATTAATATTTACCGAGTTTCGTACAGAGAGCCATTTGGTGATTGATTGTTTGACAGCTGGAGTCATAAAGATTTTACGCTCCTTATTACCCTTTCCAATTATGGATAAGATATCGGAGGTGACTTGATCTACATTTAATGATTTTAGTTCAGATAATCGCAAAGCACAATTCAGAAAGATGGTGATAATACAATTATCGCGAGCAGAACTTGAGCTAGATTCGATTAGTAAGCGTACCGATTCCTCGAGTGTGAGACATCGGACGATTCGCTTAGGTTGTTTGGGAGTTTCTAATTCTTCGGCAATATTATTATTTATAAGATGAGCTTTAGTTTTGAGATACTTCCAGAACTGTCGGATGGAAACAATTTTTCTTGTCCTTGTTCCAGGCGACGAATGAAGGGTATCTTGACAATAGGCTAAAAATGCATACATATCACCAAGCGTAATTGAATTAATAAATTCAATATTTACATATTGAAAATCCACATGTTCTTCGGTACGGCTCACATCAACAAAGTGAAAGAATTGTAAAAGATCCAAACGATATTCCAGTATGGTGTTCTTGCTACGACCTTTAATTGTTACGAGATACGCTAAATACTGTTCAACTAATTTACATGATTTGTTTGATTGCATGTGATCAACTCCTTTTGTAGGAGTATTGCCAAATTTGTACTGTATAA
>DOON01000207.1:5336-7035 GCA_003514865.1 Clostridiales bacterium | reverse complement strand
CTGTGTATTCTGTTTCCTGAACCACTATCATCTGGTCCTGGTCAAGCTCCTGCGCCATTGCAAATGCAGCTGTAAGAGCTGTGTTTCCCGCAGGTCCTTTTTCCAGTCCTTCTAAGCATGCCAGTACTTCTGTCATGTAGAATACTTCACCTTCATGTACTGTTACGTATTTGTCCATGTATCTCATTGGTCTCGCTGCTGAACGAGGTACATCGGATCTGTCAGGCCATGTTGTAAACGGCATTCCAAAGCCTGTATGTCCTGTTGTGAATGACTTCTTGTTAAACTGGTTGTCTGATGCCATGTGCAATCCTGAAAGGTCAACGCTTACTGCTACTACCTTTGATTCTGCTCCTGCTTTTCTGAGGCCTCTCGCTGTTCCTGTGAGGTTTCCTCCCCCTGCATTTGTACACATTACAACGTCAGGATCCTTGCCGTATTTTTCTCTGAACTGCATTGCTATTTCATAGCCCAATGTTTCTACACCTGCTATTGCAAATGGTGTGTACAGTGATGCGTTGAAGTAGCCTGTTTCTTCAAGTATTGTAAGGAATGAATAGAACAGCTCCGGTCCTACTGAAAGCTGTACTACTTCTGCTCCCAGTGCTTCGCACTTTCTTGCTTTTTCTATAATCTCAGGCTGGCCCACTCCGTTTGAATCGTAGCATTCCTGAACAACTATGCATTTCAGTCCGTACATTGCTGCCTGTGATGCCACTGCTGCTCCGTAGTTTCCGCTTGTTGCAGTTACTACTCCTTTGTAGCCTAACTTCCATGCCTGATATACTGCCGTGGATGCTCTTCTTGCCTTGAAGCTGCCTGATGCGTTTGCTGCTTCGTCTTTTATGAATATTCTTGCGCCTTTTCCTTCGGGTGCAAGCTTTCTTGCCAGTGCTGTCAGGTTTCTAAGCTCTATTATAGGAGTGTTTCCTACTCCGTGCTCTGACTGGATTTTTTGTATTTCTTCTATTGTGAAGCCTGCTTCTCTCATCATTCTTTCATAGTCGAATGCTATTGATCCGCTTTCGAATTCTGCGAAATCCAATCCTGCAGCTTTTTTCATTATCTCGGGTCTTCTGGACATCACGCCTGCATAGCTCATATCTTTACTCATTGTCGGCACCTCCGAATAATATTTCTTTCACCTGGTCACTTATCTGTAAAAGTTCAGGAACAAATGTGCCAAAATCATGTTTGTAGTATGGATTTACTTCCAGCAGTGTACCTTTTTCTATTCTTTTGGTTCTTGTCAATACTGTTACTTCATCTCCAATATTTGCATCTTCCTGGAGATATCCCTTAAGCCACATTTCCAATGGAACATTCTTTGTATCCTCAGGAACCTGCGGAGCTCTTTGTGACGGTTCCAACACGTTTCTGTGTATTAAAACCCATTCGCCTTTTTTAATCATTTCTGCACTTCCTTACTATTATTATATTTTATTCTGAATAAGCATGGGCAACAGCCGATCCCGGCTATTGTCCATATTTTTAATTTACTATTTAACTATTTTACATTCTGGGTCGATTAAGTCTCTCATATCTCCCATTAGTGCTCTTGGAACAGGCAGGTCTATCATAGACTTCAGACCCGGTCTGGCATTGATTATATTAGGAATTGTGTTTACGCACATAGCAATTGTTCCGATTCCTCCCGGAACTTCAGGTGAGTTAACCATATTGATGTTTGGAACACCTT
>DOON01000207.1:0-5189 GCA_003514865.1 Clostridiales bacterium | reverse complement strand
CCTGTCATTACAACAACAAGTAAATCCATTATAAGTCCGGGGTTGATTCCTGTTCCTATTATTGAAACTCCGTTTGCCTTAGCTAAAGCGTCTAATTCCTTAGCAAGTTCCGGAGATTGTGCCTGTGGATATGCCATTTCTTCTGCACTTGATACAACGTTTATTTTTTTCTCCAAAACAAATTTCAATCTTTCGAAAGCAACCTTTGTATATGAGTCTGTACAGCATAAAACAACGTCAGCAGCTTTTTCTGTAATTACATCTTCAGCGGCTCCGACTAAAACCTCAGGTCTGTCTCCTCTTTCAACACCGATAAGCTCATACATGCTCTTGCCTATCTTTGAACCTCTTCCAACTGCACCTACGATATCAACACCTTTTTTGTTCAATAACATTTTAGCCATTCCGGAACCCATTGCTCCAAGTCCCCAAATAATTACTTTTACGTTTTGCATTTTAAAATCCTCCTTTTAATTTTTATAGTATAATTAATGCGTTTCCGCTTACTAACAGAATCATTATCTATTTTACAATTTTGCAGTCGGAATCTATAAGGTCTCTCATGTCGCCCATTATTGCTCTCGGCACTGGAAGATCAATCATTGTTTTTAATCCAGGTTTTGCGTTTATTATTTGAGGTATCATATTTACACACATTGCAATTGTACCGATTCCTCCCGGAACTTCCGGCGAATTAACCATGTTGATGTCCGGTGTACCCTTGATTATTACATAATCGCCTGTATTTACATTGACCTGCTCCGGCTCTATCTGCTGCGGATGCTCCATGTCAATTTTCACTTGTCCGTCAATGAAACCTTCTGCCTTCATTGCAACACCTGCAACATCTCCTGCCTTTGCAAAACCATACGGAGCTTTTCTGTCAACATCCGTAACAATAGGCTCCATAGACTGGGTAATTTTATCAACATTCCAGCCTATTGCCCCGGCAATCATGCTTATTGATTCATGGAATCCAACGTGTCCTGACAGTTCATCATTCTCTATTTTTTTGTTAAACTCGTCCAATGTCAGGCCTATTCCTTGTTCCTCCATTACTGTAGGTCCGAAAGGCGACAGACTGTTTACTCTTTTAGCTAAAATATGGTCAACGGATTCACAGCATCCTGTCATTACAACAACAAGTAAATCCATTATCAATCCTGGGTTAATTCCCGTTCCTAAAATTGATACGCCGTTTTCCTTTGCTATTCTGTCTAATTCTTTAGCAAGCTCCGGCTCCTGTGCCTGAGGATAAGCCATTTGCTCGGCACTGGATATAACGTTGATTCCTTTTTCCATGACAAATTTAAATTTGTCAAATGCTTTTGCCGTAAATGAATCCGTTACACAAAGACACACATCAGCACATTTTTCTTTAATTACTTCTTCAGGTGTACCTACTATTACATCCGGGCGGTCTCCTCTTTCTGCTCCGACCAGCTCATAAACAGATTTGCCAAGCTTTGCGCCTATATCTATGGCTCCTACTATTTCAACACCTTGTTTTTTCAGAAGCATTTTAGCCATTCCTGAACCCATGGCTCCCATGCCCCATATTATTACTTTAACTTTCTGCATAATACCTCCTGTTGTATCGCATATATAATAAGCAATATCTATGCCATATATTATATAAAACCTAAAAAAAATTTTAAAGATAACGTTTTTTGTTTAAATTTCAATTTCAAATTTATAATCCCCACAGAAATATTTATTTATTCATAGATATTATTTTTATAAGTACATATATTAAAAAGTGATAATATTAATAAAAAAGCAAATATTTTTGCATTTAGCGCAAATATATTTGCTTTTATCTATTGAATATTATATTTTTTAATTTTATGTTGTAGCGTCTGTCGCTTTATTTTCAATGCCTCTGCAGATTTAGTAACATTATTATCGTATTTTATAAGGGTTTTTTCAATTATGTGTCTCTCCAAATTGCCCAAGTATTCATCTATGCCCTCATCCCCTATTTCATGAACTTTTCCACTAGGCTCCCTGTCAGGATTAAAGGGTGAAAAATGACTCATATTCAATATTCTCTCCGTATCGTCCGCAAGGCTCACCGCAGCCATTATTATGTTCTCCAGTTCCCTCACATTGCCCGGATAATCGTATTTGAAGAGGTTATCCTGAGCATCTTTTGACATGGACAATATTTCCTTGTTAAGCCTTTCATTGTACTTGTGTATGAACATATTGGCAAGCATCAGTATATCATCTTTTCTTTCGCGAAGGGGAGGAATGTTGAGCTGTATCACATTAAGCCTGTAATATAAGTCCTTTCTGATATTTCCGTTCCTTAAAATCGATTCGGGAGATTCATTGCTTGTTGAAATTATCCTTACATCTATAGGAATATCTCTCGTACCTCCAACCCTTCGGATGTAATTTTCCTGAAGAACTCGCAGAAGCTTCGCCTGCAGCTCATAGGGCATTGAATTTATTTCATCAAGCAATAGTGTTCCGCCATTTGCCTGCTCAAACAGTCCAGCCCTGTCCACAGCACCTGTAAAGCCTCCCTTTGACGTACCGAACAGCAGTCCCTCAAGCAGTGATTCCGGCAATGCCGCACAGTTTTGAGCTATGAACGGCTTATCTTTTCTGTCGCTTTCATAATGAATGCTTTGAGCAATAAGCTCCTTTCCTGTTCCCGTCTCGCCAAAGATAAACACCGACACCGAATTCCTTGATGCCTTCTTTGCCTTTTCCACTATATCCTTAAAATTCTCACTGCTTCCTATAATATTGTTGAAATTATATTTTTTAATTCTCTTTGTCTTTGCAGTTTCAGGTTTTCCTATTTCATTTTGCAGCTTTAAAATTGTATGAGACATTTCAGTCATATGAGTGATGTTCTTTGCAACCTCAACGACTGCAATAACTTCATCATCTATTATAATCGGCAGCGGAGTATTGATTGTCGTGATTTCCTTGCCGTCCTTATTCAGATAGGTCTGCTTCAGATCTGATGTTGTAACACGTAATTTCAACGCCTTTAGCAAAGTACTGCTCTCGCTGTTCAAGTTTTTGAAAACTTCTCCAAAAGGTTTTCTCATAACCTCCTTGGTCTCCATTTTCTCAAGCTTAGACATGGCATCATTGTAAATTATCGTACTTCCGTTCTTATCCAGTACATGTACGCCCTCATCTACGTGCTGCGAAATTTTTTGCAGTATAGAAAGATATTCTTTAGATTTCATTTGTTTCCTCCGAAATAACAGCCTTAATAATATTATATCACATTTTTTTAAATCTTACAAAGCCCGGATATAGTCAACCACAAAAATAAAAAGAAGCATTTATTTTTGCTTCTTTATTATTTATAGCCTATCTTGTATTTGTAATAGCATTTATGCCACCGTATAACACTCCTGCTACCGGCCAGATAACCCAGGATATTGCCCAGTTGTGTGTAATAAAGCTATATCCGAGATAAACAGCGACAATTACGGACCAGTATACGCTGGATACTGCTTGGTGTGTTTTGTTGGACTTCTTTTTAACAGAATAATCTTCCTGCTGCAGAAGTACATTGCATGCTTCACTNNAACGCTGCTTTTACTTATGATATTGTAGGTGGAGAATGCAACAATCGTCAAGGTAAGTGCCACGGATATTGTCCCAAGTCCATCTGCTTCAAATATAAGAGGAATAGTAAGAATCGGCAGTGCACTAAGAATATAACATACAATCGATATGCTTACGGCTGATTTGTAAGATTCCTCATCCTGTTGCTTAACACTTAGAACCATTTGCTCTGTTTTATAATCAATTTCAAATAATTCCGACTTAAGCTCATCATATTTTTCAAGCTTGCTTGAAAATTTAATGAAATGCAGCACCCCGAAAGCCACAAAGCTGATTATAACCACCAATCCCGCAGCTATCAGAAAGTCTTCCTTAATACTAATGTAGCCGAGTTCCCCCAATCCTAATAGAAGCATCAAGATGACAGGCGACATTATACAAAGAAAAACTCCTGTTGCTGTTTTTGGGGCTATTGCCCTTGAGTCCTCTATATAAGCCTGTGCCTTTTCATACGAAATCCGAAAAGTTTCTGTCTTATTCTCTATAACCTGCTTAATTCCCAGTGTTTCGCTCAATTCATCCAGATTGCCGAATTCAGATATTACTATTCCAATAGCTTCATTTTCTGTCTTGCCGATTTCCTTCAATTCATTGTATTTATCTTCCATCATGGCTAACAATTCGTTTTTTGCTCTGTTTACATCTTCTGTATGTGGTAAGCCTAAAAATAAATTTTCAAGATAATTTCTTATTGTATTCATATCAACACTCCCTTGCTATAAATTTTCCAACTACGTCTTGGGTTACTTCCCATTCTTCACATTTTTCCTTGTAATACTTTTTCCCCGCTTCTGTTATTTGGTAATATGTTCTTGGTTTTCCGTTTGTTTCGCTGCCTGAAAATGATTTGATATATCCGTTTGCTTCCATTCTTTTAAATGCGGAATATAATGTCGTTTCCTTCATAACATATTTCTCTTCTGTTAATTCTCTGATTCTTTTGGAAATTTCATAACCATATGAAGGCTCTTCAAGCAAAAGATATAATATCATGGTATCATTGTAACCTCGAATTACATCACTGCTAATCATATAAATACCTCTTCTATAATTTTACTTCACCTGTCGTACTGTATCTGTCGTAGTAATTATATTATATTTACTACGACAAATCAAGTACTTTTTTAAAAATATTTTACAACTTCTCATTTAGATAGTATAATGAATAAAACACATCAACTGTATGATTGGAGATTGTGATGAAAAAAATTGAGAGCTTTCAGGTAAATCACCTGTTGTTAAAACGAGGTATATATGTTTCAAGAAAGGATATTGTGGGAGAAAATACGGTTACTACATTTGATATAAGGATGAAGGAGCCCAACAATGAGCCTGTTATCAATACCGCGGAGCTTCATGCAATCGAGCATTTGGGAGCAACATTTTTAAGAAACCACAAGCAATATGATACATTGACCGTCTATTTCGGACCCATGGGCTGCAGAACAGGTCTTTATGTCATATTCAAGGGAGATTTGAAATCAGATGACGTTGTTGGTATTATAAAGGAAATGTTTGAATTTATCATGAATTATGAAGATGAAATCCCGGGTGCAGACCCACGTTCATGCGGAAACTACCTAGACATG
>DOON01000042.1:2724-12793 GCA_003514865.1 Clostridiales bacterium | reverse complement strand
AGAGAGTATGCCAAGCCTGTAAACAAGCATGCCTTCATCATTTATGGAACGTTTCATGTACTTTTCAACCGCATCGCTGCCGTCTACAAAAGACACATAGTTTCTCTTCTTCCCGTCTTGCTCGGTATAGTATCCCTTTTCATCCTTAAAAAAAACCATTTTTTCGTTTGAATAATACGCGGCTTTTGCAAAAACAGGCCCGTTGTCAATCCAAAAGTGACCATCCTTCACAAAGCCGAGATTTCTTTTAAGGGAATCACGCAAAATATCGACAGATAAATTTTCTCCAGCAACCTCACAGTCCGAAAGCACGTGCTTCTTTGCTCTTTCAAAAGCTTTATCGCCTCCGAAATAAAAATACGCACCATAGCAATTCTTCAAAACCTTAAAGGCAAGGTCCACGTCATCCGCCGCCTCTTCATAAATAAGGTGGCTTGCAGCTTTTTTATGTTCGCCGTAGTCTGTCATACTATCAAGCTCTTTGACAGTAAGTCCCACTTCAAACAATTTCATCTCAGGTATATAGGCCTTAATGTCCACATCCGGTACACGCATAGTTTCAAACGCATGCTGTTCATTAATCTCTTTAATCTCACCATAAAATCCCTCTTGACTGGTGCAGCCGTATCCGGGAATACCCAGCATGAATAAACATATCAGAGTGCATTGTACTTTCATCATTATTAAATCAGCTTTCATCACACAATACCTCCCTATGCAGGAATTCATTCTATTCCTTCGCGTAAGTATACAAATCTTGGAATTTCAGTCCATTTATATAGGCACTTTTGATGTTCTTCTTTTGATACATCTCAATGCAGTGATAAATTAACGATACCTTTAAATTTAAGTGATAATCTCTCTTAGCTTTTCCTTGTCCGTTATCTGTATCAGACCTCTTGATATCTTAAGCATGCCCTGTAATTCAAAAATTTTGAGCATCCTTGATACAACCTCTCTCGCACTTCCCATATATTTCGCAATCTGCTCATGGGTGAGATTTATATCATTGCTCCTGTTTTTCGATGCTTCATCTATTAAAAATGTGGCGAGCCTTTTGTCAAAGCTCATGAACAATATTTGCTCCATTGCCCACATCACATCAGAAAACCTCTCAACTGTATTTTTGTATGCGAAATTCTCGACATATATGTTCTCATTGTTCAACCTGCTGAAGGTTCTGATATTTAGAAGCAGTATCTCAGTATCCGTTTCGGCATCAATGACCACCTCAAATGTTATGCTGTTCAATATACAGGAGGCTGACATAACACATGAGTCTCCCTCTGACAGCCTGTACAGGGTTACCTCTCTGCCGTCCTCCGACATCATATATATCCTAAGACCTCCGCTTTTTATAAGAATCAGTCCCAGACATTCATTTTCTCCGCTATGTAGTATTTCATCCTTTTTATATTTAAATTTGGCAGTATTGTTTATTATAAGCTGTTTTTCATTTTCATTCAGTTTATCCCAAAAGCTTAATTTTTCCTTCAAATAGCTAATATCATTTTTATTCAGCACGTCATCACCTCATACCATTATATAATTATTCTATACATATTGACACTATTTAGCAACAATAAATAAATCAGTGCGGTAATTATTCCACACTGATTTATTATCAGATGCTTGTTTAATATTCGTGTCGGAGGCTTGAACGAATATTACAAATCTACTTCCACCATTTTTTCTTCATTTATTTTATCAAGATTATCATCCCACAGATATTCCTTTGTTTCTTTAACAATAACACTTGACAGTGCCCATAAAGAGATAAGGTTCGGCACAGCCATCAAGCCATTGAATAAGTCTGCCAAATCCCACACAAATGCCAAAGACATTACTGAACCGAAGAATACTGCGATTGTATAAAGCACTCTGTATGGAAGTATTGCTTTCTTTGAATGGAACAGATATTCCACACATTTTTCGCCATAGTATGACCAGCCCAAAATTGTGGAGAATACAAATGTCAATAAACCTATTGTTAATACTATAGGACCTACAATAGGAATATTTCCGAATGCAGCGTTTGTTAAATCTCCGCCGTTTAATCCTGAATTCCATACACCTGTATTAACTATTGTTATACCTGTCATTGCACATACTATAACAGTATCCCAGAATGTACCTGTGGAAGCAACCAGCGCCTGTCTTACCGGGTTTCTCGTCTGAGCTGCTGCCGCTACTATAGGAGCACTACCTAAACCGGACTCATTGGAGAAAAGACCTCTTGCAACACCATACCTTGCTGCCATCATGATAGTTGAACCTGCGAATCCTCCCGTCATTGCCGTTCCTGTAAATGCGTTGGAAACAATTAATCCCAATGTTGCGGGAATTGTCTGGTATGTCATAACAAGTATAACGAAGCATCCCAGAACGTAGAATATAGCCATAAACGGAACAAGCTTATCACATACACTTGCAATTCTCTTAACTCCGCCTATGATAACAATACCTGTTAACGCTGCTAAAACAATACCTGTTATCCATGAAGGTGTCCCAAATTGATTAGTCATCATATTTGAGATGGAGTTTGCCTGTACTGTATTTCCGATACCAAAAGCTGCAACGCTCCCAAAGAATGCGAACAGATACGCCAGTGTCTTACTCTTCATTCCATACTCTAAAACATACATAGGTCCTCCGGCCATTGTACCGTCAGCTGTTTTGACTCTGTACTTAACAGCCAGAAGTGNNCAACTCCTACAATATTACCGGTTCCGATAGTTGCAGCAAGGGCTGTGGTAAGAGCACTGAACTGACTTACATCACCTGTTGCAAAATCGTCCTTAGTAACTGAAAGCTTAATTGATTTACCGATGTACTTTTGGATGAATTTGAGACGGAATGTTAGGTAAAGATGAGTTCCAAATAATAGAATAACAAGCGGCCATCCCCAAAGCCATCCATCAATTGTTGATACTAATTTTGCGATTGCTTCCATATTTTCCTCCATATCAATTATTTAACGTTCTCGAAACGTTTGCCTTCATTATAGTCCTCGATCCAGACGAATACAATATTTAGTTTTCGTCGTTTTTCTCCTTTATACTCCTATTTACGCCGTTTTACTTCCGAATCTATCTCCTGCACATCCACTGCTATTATTTAAGCATTTTCTTATTTACTTTCTGTCAGCCCAATCCCATCTTCTTCTACTTTCAGTCAAAATATAAGTAAACATATGGCGGTCTCGCTCACCAAAGTATTCGATTATTCTGCATGCAAAAAGCACCCTGAACTTAGTAAGTACTTAGTGGGTGCCCTATGTTTTTAATTTANNGTCTCTGTCAAGCTCATTCAGTATCTCATGCCTGTCTTCTTTGTACAGCTTCATTGAAATATTTTTGATTCCGGCATGCCTGTAAATATTAACTGCTTCGTAAACTCCCTTGCCTGAATTTCCTACAGGATCTTTTTCTCCCGACAAAAATATCATTGGAAGCCACTTCGGTATAGAATTAATTTTTTTGCGTTCATTCATGCGAAGCATACCTCTGAACATGTGGTAAAATGCATTTAATGTGAAGATAAAGCTGATACGTGAATCTGAAATATAAGCATCTACAATTTCTATATTTCTTGTGAGCCAGTCAAATTCAGTCCTTGCCGGTTTAAACATATTGTTGTTGCTTCCCACTGCAAGATAATTCACGAATGTGCTCCTGTGCTTCCAGCCTCTGAACGCGGCGATTATCCTTGAAATTGCCATTCCTGAGAATATGAGCGGTTTTGGCGGTTGACCCGTTCCAACTATAACAGCACCGCTGAGTTGTTCTCCATACAGGGTTATAAATTGCCTTGCAAGAAATGAACCCATGCTGTGCCCTAAAAGAAAGTATGGGACGGAATATTCAGCCTGAATAATCTCCATCAATTTTTTCATATCTTCAATGAGATATTTATTTCCGTCCTCTCCGAAATATCCTCTGCATCCTTCCCCAAAAACCGAGCTTCCATGTCCCAGATGATCGTTGCCCACAACAAGCACGCCATGTTCAGCCATGAAGGATGCAAAATTATCATATCTTTCAATATGCTCAAGCATTCCATGAGATATTTGAATAACAGCTCTAACCTCATGCTTCGGAAGCCATTTCATAGCATGAATTTCGGTTCTTCCATCTGAAGATGCATAATAAAACCTTTGTGCTGACATTACGTTTCTCCGTTACATCACAGGGTCAACAAAAATTTCTATTACTCCGCCGCACACCATTCCGTCTTCTTCTGCTGTTACCCCAGTCATATCAACCTTTATCAATTCGCTTTTTTTGCTGTCAATGGCGTTGATNNGAATGCCCTGAATCTCAAATCTGCTTCAACGCATCCTCCACCTATTGTGCCTATCATAGTTCCGTCCTTCAGAACTATCATCTTTGTACCTACATCTCTTGGCGATGAACCCTTTCTTGACACAATAGTTACAACAGCCTTTGGTGTAGATGCATATTTATCATCAAATATTCCTTCTAAAATTTCATCATCATAGGTGCTTCTTATCATATTCTTGTTCTTAACCTGAATTATTTCAGCCATAATTGCAACCGCAATTTCTGCAGGTGTCTCGGCTCCTATTTTCAAGCCTATGGGCGTGAATACTTTGTTTAAGTCCTCTCTTGGAGTTCCATTTTCCTCAAGATAGTCCAGAACCTTTGCAACACGGAGCTTGCTTCCAATCATACCTATGTATGCATTTTCTTTTTTTATTATTTTTTCAAGACACATCTGGTCGTATCTGTGTCCTCTGGTTACTATGATAAAAAATGTCCCGCTGTCGCCCTGTATTTTATCCAGTGCATCCTCGAATGGTTCATAAATAACCTTGTCTGCTCCTGCAGCGGATGCATTGTTGGTAAAAGTCATGCGGTCATCAATAACGGTTACAGGCAAATCAAGCAGTTTGCATATTTTGATAATTGGAATTGAAATATGACCTGCGCCGCAAACAACTACATTATATTTTTGGCTTAAAAATTCAACAAATATTTTTTCTCCATTCAGCAGCACTATCTGACTTTTTTTATTTTCAGGAATAAGGTTAATAACTTCATCCCACTCAACGCCTTCAGAAAAATAAGCTTTCTCGTTGTCTGAAAGAATCAGCTTGGCTCCCGTATTCTCACCTGTCAGATATGTGAGCACGATATTCTCCCTGTTATTGTCAAGCTGCTGCAAAACACTGTAAAATTCCATGTTGTACCTCCGTATATTTATTTCAGTATATTTTAAACTTGCTCTTTTATCAATCCTATTCTGTATGCATCCAAAAGCATCTGCAAATCCTTAATCTGCTCCTTAAGCTGTTCACCGTTGTCGGTATCTCCCACTCTTTTTCTTTCAACTTCTTTTTCTAAAACCATGGTTGTGGAATGTATATCCTTTTCCTCTTCAATCGCTTTCTGGGCAGATTCAAATGGGTCATGGGATACCAGCAGAAGTCCGTATGAATTATAAATCAGGGTGTAGCCAGCAATTCCCGTAGTCCCCTGATATGCTCTTGAAAACCCACCATCAATTACTATGAGCTTTCCGTTTGCCTTTATTGGACTCTCACCGCTCTTGCTCTTAACGGGAACATGGCCGTTAATTATATGTGAAGTATCCGGGTTAAGTCCGAATTCCTCAAATATAATTCTGCACATCTTTTCACTGTCCTCCATTTTGAAATACGGACTCTTTCGCTCTTTATGGGTTATTTCATCATCTATGAAATATCTTTCAAAGGTAGTCATTTTGTCCTTGCCGAAAAGCGGCGAATCTGTGCCTGTCCATAAATACCAGGTCATATCCATGCCGTATAGCTTTCCTTCAGGGCTATTCTCATGGAAATATCCTTCTATCACGAGAATTTCCAGCCTGTCAAAGTATGCCTTGCCGCTGTATGCCTTCCCGGATGAGCCGATTACAACCTTTTTAAATGTACCGTCTCCGTTTACGGGAATGCACCCGTGATAGAGAAGGTTAGAGTTGAATTTTAAATACATGCTGCCGTTTGACAAAAGGAACCTTACATGCTTCTGAAGCTTTTCGCTGTTTAAGAATGAAAACTTAAGTTTTTCAACTAATTCTCTTTCTTCCTTTGTCAGCCTGTACGGATCCTTCGGGTCGATTGTGGGGAATTTGCTGTCATTCAGTTTGAATGCCTTCCCATACCAGTCGATTGTACCCTCTTCGTAATTTATTTTATCCAGCAGAAGCCTGTCGTCCATACGAAAATGAGGCCGACGTTTAATTATTTCGCCCTCCAGCTTGAACTGTATTATAGAGATAGCTTTATGCATTTTCGCGATGAGCTTAAGGTCATTATCGCTGTAAACAATATCTGTCTCAAGCTTTGGCTTGAATTTAGAACAATTATCTTCTCCGTAAAACTCCAGTGCGAAGGTTGCAAGGGGAAGCATATTTATTCCGTATCCGTCTTCGATTGTATCCAGATTCGCGTATCTGGTACATATGCGTATGACTGTGGCAATACATGCCTCGCTTCCCGCGGCAGCACCCATCCACAGCACATCATGGTTTCCCCACTGTATATCCACAGAGTGATAATTCATAAGGGTATCCATAACCTTATCCGCTCCCGGTCCTCTGTCAAATATATCTCCTACAATTNNTCATACGGGTATACTTGAAAGCTGCCTTTCTGCTTACGACAATAAGTCTGTAAATAGTTACTTTGTACCATTCTTCAATATTTTCTTCCTGCTTGTGGATGATTTCCAGCTTTTGTTCCGGATAATAGATAAGAGTAGCCAGGCCTTTTATGTCCTTCTCACTCATGATGTCTCCAAAAACCTCAGATATTTTCCTCTTTATATTTCCGGAGCCATTCTTAAGAACATGATTAAACGATTCGTATTCCCCGTGGATGTCAGATAAAAAGTGCTCTGTGCCCTTGGGAAGATTCAAGATTGCCTGCAGGTTGATAATCTCCGTGCAGCAAGAAGCAATAGTTGGAAATTGCTTGGATAAAAGCTTAAGGTATCGCAGCTCTTCATATAAATCCCTTGCTGCGTCCTCACTTGAATATGGCATAACACATCTCCTTAAAAAGATATTCTCCATTAACGGACATAATATATTATACCATAAAAATATTTAATGTCATATACCTAATTAGTCAATATAATTACACATCTTTTTCTTCCCTCTTTTTTCATTATACATTTTACTGTCTGCCATCCTGAGGATTTGCTCGAATCCATCCACATCGTCAGAAAATGCTGTTCCGGCACTGATTTCAATTTTAAACTCTTCGCTTTCACATCTAGCTTCCAAATTATTACGTATCCTTTCAACTATCCTATCTGCAACTGCTATGCCTGCATTAGGGAGAATTACAATATATTCATCTCCGCCATAATGAATAGGGATATCATTTTCCCTTACAGAAAAACTGATAACTTCCGCTACTGTTGCAATCGATTTATCGCCTGCTATATGACCGAGCAGATCATTGCATTTCTTTAAGTTGTCAATGTCAATGACAATAAGTGAATAGAAAAAGTTCCCAGGTGGTTTTACCATTCCACTTTTTAAGTGTTCCCAAAGGTTACGGTTGTAAAGCCCCGTTGAAAAATCTGTATATAAATCATAAAAATCGTGCATTTCTGCAGTTATGGCCCATACTTCCCTGTCCTCAACTATAACTTTCTTTGCAGTTATAATATAATCGTCAATTTCCTTTTCCGAGAAATCTCCCTCATTCAGCAGGTCATTGATGCTAAGCATGTCAAGAACCTCTTGTGTTATCTTTGTATTATTTATGTTGTTGTAATAAATCTCGCCATTTTTGCCTGCTAAAATAAAAATTGTCTTGAATGTCTTTCTTCCTATCCAGTCCACGAGTTACACCTCACAACCAAAGAATATATTTTCATAGTATGTTAATAATATAATTATGCGCTCTAACGAATTTATTCATTTTGCTTATTATTATCCGCATTCATATTTAGAATAATTTTAATATTTTCAACATACATATTTCCGGAACGCTCACCATACAAAATCATGCTGAGATAGGCATCCGAGGTTCCCAATTTTTGTGCCAGCACCTTCTGAGACATATTTAAATCAGCCAATCTATTTTTAACGCTTAATCCAAAAGGAGTTAGTTTTCTTTTCTTCATAATAATTTAGTCCTCCTTAAAAATATACTTCGTTTATAAAATATTTGTGATACAATATGTATAATTTAATGAATAAAATTTAATCATAATCATATAATATATCTGATATCAGAGAAAGTCAATATAATAATTATTGATATTATCTTTTTTCAGAGATATTTGGAGGTGATTCTTTGGATACCATAGGCAAAAGAATACGTTATGCACGTAAAATCAACAAATTATCTTTAACTGACGTAAAAAACATTACCGGAATATCGACAGGTAATTTAAGCGAACTTGAGAATGACAAATTTGCGCCGTCAAGCAATTCCCTCATTGCATTCAGACAAATGTTTGGAGTCTCCATTGACTGGATTCTTACAGGTGAACCGCCTGTTGTCATCGAGAAAAACGATAACATTAATCTTTTAAGCACTCTTCATTTGTCTGAAGATGAAAAGGAATTAGTTGAAGCATACAGAAAACTTGACACGGAAAGAAGAAGGGACATACAAGGCTTCCTGCATGTAGTGACAGCATCGGGACAAATCAGCCATGAAGATATGCTTTAAGACAGAACACGCTTTTATTTATGCTAAATGATTAAAAATTAATCATTTAGCATAAATACAACGATGATCCCAATAATGATTAGGATCATCGTTTATATGTTCATATATAAAGTTAATGATGTATTTACCTAAATGTGAATTGCACTTCCATACACTGCATGGGCAGCTTCATGAAGTGCTTCACCTACTGTGGGATGTGCATGAATAGTTGAAATTATTTCATCCACAGTTGCTTCAAGCCTTATTGCAAGAGCTCCTTCCACAATTAAATCAGTGGCTCTCGGCCCTGCTATGTGAAGTCCTATAATTTCTCCCGTATCTATTTGAGCAATATATTTAACAAGCCCCTCTGTTTCAGACTCTATCATTGCTTTGCCATTTACATACATTGGAAATATACCGATTTTCACTTCAATGCCTTTTAATTTCGCCTGTTCTTCAGTCATACCAACTCCCGCAAGCTCCGGCTTTGTATAAACACAGTATGGTATTGTGTTAAAATCAATTTCAGGCTTCCTTCCCATAATTGATTCAACGGCCGCAATCCCCTGAGCCGATGCTGCATGAGCAAGCATCACTATGCCGTTGCAGTCTCCGATTGCATAAATGTTATTCACGCTTGTCTGCATATTTTTGTTCACAGCAATAGCATTTCTTTCTGTTTTTATCCCCAGTTCCTGTAGCCCCAGTCCGTTGATTGCAGGCTTTCGCCCTATTGCAATCAGCACCTTCTCCGCCTTGTGGCTTTTTCTTCCTGCCTGCGAAGAAGTGTTAACCACAAGTCCTTCTCCGTCCCTGTCTATTGACTCAACTTTTGTATCTGTGTATATTTCTATTCCATTTTTCAGAAACTTATCTTTCAGGGGCTTTACAATATCTCTGTCCATATTGGCAACTATGCTGCTTAGCATTTCAACAATTGTTACCTTGCAGCCCAGCGCGCTGTATACGGCGGCAAACTCCGCCCCGATGACACCTCCGCCGATTATAACCATACTTTTCGGTATTTTGTCAAGTGAAAGTGCCTCATCGCTGGTTATAACTCCCTCCAGCTTCACTCCCGGCATGGGAGGAACCGCTGGACTGGAGCCTGTGGCAATAATCGCATAATCAAAATCCACAACAGCTGAAGAACCGTCACACTTCTTCACGATAATCTGATTCTTATTTTTGAAGCTGCCTTCTCCTGATATTTTTGTCGCCTTGTTTTTTCTCAGGAGAGCATCTACGCCGGAAGTAAGCTTTTTTACCGTTTTATCTTTTCTTAACTGAAGCTTGGACCAGTTAACTCTTACATTGTCAATCACTATGCCTGCCTCTTCGTAATCATTTTTTGCAGCCTCAAGCTGCTGTGCCGTGTGAAGAAGTACCTTG
>DOON01000042.1:0-2679 GCA_003514865.1 Clostridiales bacterium | reverse complement strand
TTATTGAGACATGTTCCTCCCAAGTCCTCTTTCTCAATAATTGTAACCTCCGCCCCTAACTGTGCCGCTTTTATGGCAGCAACGTAGCCTCCCGGTCCGCCTCCTATTATTGCTATTTTCATGTTCGCCTCCTATAATAAAAGAAATCCGGGTTTTTCGATATATTTTTTCAACCTTGACATGAACTCTGCAGCCACCGCTCCGTCTACCACCCTGTGGTCTGCAGTGAGGCTTATGTTCATCATGGGTCGTATTGCAATTTCGCCATCTATTACCTTAACTTCATCCGTTATGGCGTTGATTCCCAGTATTGCAGCCTGAGGCTGATTTATAATAGGCGTGAATGACTCAATACCATACATTCCTATATTACTTATAGTAAATGTGCCTCCCTTCAGATCGTCGGGTGAAAGCTCGTTGTTTCGTGCCTTTTCAGCTAGCTCCTTCGCTTCTTTGGCTATGTCCTTAAGCCCCTTTGCATTAGCATATTTGACAACAGGAACTATGAGGCCGTCCGTCAAAGCAACTGCAACCCCCATGTTTACATAGTTCCTCGTTATTATTTCATTGCCGTCCACAGAACTGTTAAGCAGTGGGAATTCAAGAAGGGTCTCAGACACTATCTTGATTAAAATATCGTTATAGGATATTTTGACTTCGTCCTTTACGTCCTCTCTCAGATGCCTCATGGCTAANNATTGCTACAACCGCAGCAGCAGGCGAAACCTTTTTCTTTTCCTGCTCAGTGAAATTTCTCACATCATCTTCAGTTATGGAGCCGTCAGGGCCTGTTCCCACAACGAGAGATATATCAATACCCAAATCCTGAGCAATCTTCTTTGCCCTCGGTGATGCCTTTACTCTTCCTCCCCTTGACACTGCAAGTTCTGCAGGTTTTTTACCCTGATTTACATCCTGCTTTTCGTCTATGCTTTCCTCCTTTGCCGATGCGCCTGCCTGTTTTAAAAGCTCTGAAATATCCTCGTCGCCTTCTCCTATGATTGCAACAGGTGCCAGCACAGGAACAGTGCCGTTATCCACTAAAATTTTTCTCAGAATACCGTCTTTTTTTACATCAAATTCATTTGTTAATTTATCTGTTTCCACGTCAAAGATAATATCTCCTTTTTTTACGGAATCGCCTTCCTTCTTTCTCCAGTTGGATATTATCCCCTCAGTCATGGTAAGGCCCATTTTGGGCATAATAATAAACTCTGCCATCTCTTCCTCCTTTTCAAAACTACGCTTCCAGATTGAAAATACCGTTAATCTGTGCCCACTTAATCGCCTCTCTCACATCCACATGCCTTGGGCCGTTTCTTGTGATTTTAAAAATAAACTCCTGATTTTCCGTGAATGTTACTTCCCTTTCACCGTCAAGAGCTATAGTTCCTCTGGCGCCCGTGATGAATTTGTATTCATCACCCAAATTTAATATAACCGGCTCTGAAACTGCAACGGGAGACAAAACTCCCGCCGCCACAGCCGCAATAATTTTCGTACCCTCTGCATTTATTTCCGAATACGCTCCAAACTCATCCGAAGCTTCAATTATTATCTTACTTCCCATTATTGATGAAAATCCTATAGATGCCGGATGACATCTTGTAACTATTATTTTCTCAATGCTGTCCATATCCCATATAGCCTTTGAGCCCACAAACACATCCGTGGATATAACGGCGTCTATGAGAGCAATATCCACAAGTTCACCGTTTCTGTATATTTCTATACGCTTGTCTCTTTCTACAAACAAATTATTGTCGAGGCGTCCCGAAGCAACAGCCGCTGCAGCCATTCCAGCAACGGTTCCTTCCATCATTACGGGATACACGTTGTTTGTTCCGGTGGATATAGATATGAGGGGAGTATCCTTAATTACCTTTGCAACTGCTCTGTTTGTTCCGTCTCCTCCAAGAGTGACAATGCATCCTACGCCTATATTTTCCATGAACTCAGCCGCTGTCAGCGTATCCTCCGCTCCGTCAAACTTCAGCATATTAATTACATTTATGTCGCACTTCAGCTCGTTGCAGGTGTTCAGCTTATCTTCCACCATGTAGCCCATATTATGTGAATCCGGCATCATGTACACCTTTTCTACACCCAGTGCCTGAGCTCCAAGCACAATACGCTCAACAATATTTATCTTCTCGTTGTTGTCTATTGTTGTCGCATGTGAAACAAGTCTCCGTATATCCTTTCCAGAAGCGGGATTCGCTATTATGCCTATTGAAATCAACCTATCACTCCTTCCTGTATCCAAGCTCATACTGCACTGCCTGCCTGTTGGCAGCCAGTGCATTTTCATTGCTCATATCAGAAAAGTGATTTAACCGCCAATACAATATCCTGCTCATTAGGAAGTATATAGCTTTCAAGATTTGAAGCGAAGGCTATTGGTGTATTCAGTGCTCCTATTCTCTTTATTGGAGCATCCAATTCATAAAATCTTTCCTCGGCTATCATGGAAGCTATTTCTCCCGTAAATGCTCCCCTCTTGGCTTCTTCACTCACTACAACCACCTTGTGCGTCTTTTCTATGGAATTATATATAGCATCCTTGTCAAGAGGGAACAATGATCTTAAGTCTATCACTTCCACATCTATACCTTCCTTGGCCAAAGTCTCTGCAGCCTTAAGAGAATCAAGCACCTGCTTTCCGTATGTTATGATGGT
>DOON01000046.1:515-5094 GCA_003514865.1 Clostridiales bacterium | reverse complement strand
CGGAAAATATATGGATGGACTGATTCTTAGCCAGTAAGAGAAAACATAAAAAATACAGCAATAATTTTTGATTGATTAAAATAAGGTTGTACAAAAATCTATAAGACGATTATGATATATTGTAGTTGAAATAAATTTAAATATTAGAGAGGGTAAAGATGGAGAACAAGATTTTTGATTATCTTAGAGATAAAAAAATTGAGGGCTTTTTTATTTCAAAACCGCAGAATGTGAGATATGTAAGTAAATATACCAGTGATGATGCATATTTGTTTATAACTGAAAAGGAAAATTATTTTTTGACTGATCCAAGATATACGGAGCAGGCTGAATATGAATGTCCTGATTATAAGATAATTAACTGGAGGGCAAGTGGAGGGTCAGTTGCGAAATCGATAAAGCTTATTGTTGAAAGCATGAATATTAAAAGCTTTTGTTTTGAGGGTGATTTTGTAAATTATAACACATACGAAGAGCTAAAAGGAATTAATGCGGAGGCTATAGCAGTTACAGGTGTTATTGAAGAGTTCAGAAGTGTTAAAACATCTGATGAAATCCAGAATCTGAGGGTTGCATGTCAGATAGCCGACAGGGCTTTTGATAGAATTATTAAGGATATAGCGGTGGGAATAACAGAAAAGGAACTGGCTTCGAAGCTTTCTCATTACATGGTAATGGAGGGTTCTGATACAAAACCCTATGGAAATATATTGATTTCAGGAAAGAGAACATCCTTGCTTCATGGAATTCCTTCCAGCAAGAGTATTGAATATGGCGATTTTGTGCTTATGGATTATGGGTGTGCCTATAAAGGATATCTTTCTGATATGACCAGGACCGTAGTGGTGGGCAAGGCCACGCCTGAGCAGAAAAAGGTATACTCATTGGAAATGAAGATGCTTGAGGATTCAAAAAAAGCCATGAAACCGGGCGCTAGGGCAACTGATGTTTACGAAGCTTCAGTTCAGGCAATAAGGGGCACGGAGTATTATAAGTACCATTATAGCGGTATAGGACACGGAATAGGGATGTTTGTACATGAAATTCCTTCTATGGGACCTAAATCAAATGAGGTGCTGGCAGAAAACAATGTTGTGACGATTGAACCGGGTATTTATATTCCTGACTGGGGAGGAATAAGAATAGAGGATCAAATGTTAATTACCGGAGATGGAAATGAATGTCTTACAAATGCTGAGAGGGAGCTTTTGGAATTATAAAGGAAGAAACATGGCGTGAGAGGTAAAATATTGTCATTTAAAATATTTTGTAAATAATTACAAAATTTGATATTTTATCCTATATTCTCTATGGTATATTAATATAAATCAGTTTACTGATAAAATATACGATAAGGAGAAAACATATGCTAAAAAAGTCTATTAGAGTACTTTCACTGATTCTTGTTTTTGTAATGATGTTTACAATGACATCATTCGCTGCGCCTAATACAAATGCATCAACAGCATTTGACCAAAAGGTTCTCGCAAGGATTGATGCAAGGAAAGCGCTTGAACACATCAGATACTTAAGTCAAACGATAGGTCCAAGAGTTGCCGGTACGCAGGAAGAGAGGGAAGCGGCAAACTATATTAAGAATCAGTTTGAAAAATTGGGTTATGATGTAAAAGTTCAAACATTTGGAATTGAAAACGTAGTATCAGAATTGACTGTTGACGTATTTAAAGACAGGATATTCAGGGTAAATACAGCTACAGGCTCAGGATATACTGACATAGACGGTATAACAGGGGTATTGGTAGACTGCGGCTTAGGAGCTAGTGCATCGGATTTTCCGGATGCTGTCAGAGGCAAGATTGCATTTGTTCAGAGAGGCTCAGTTTCATTTGCCATAAAAGCAGAGAATGCAGTTAATGCAGGTGCTAAAGGTGTTATTATGTATAATAACGTTCCGGGTAGTTTAAATCCAACCTTGGGCGAATATGCAAGCCCGATCCCATACTTATCCATATCGTTATCTGACGGGCAAGAAGTTTTAGAAGAAATGAAAAATGGAAATGTTACAGTTGCCATTAAGGCAGAATTAATGACAAAATCACAAAATGTAATTGCAACAAGAAAACCAAATAAATCTGATAATGCAGGTATTGTCTACATAACAGCTCATTATGACAGTGTTCCTTACGCTCCCGGGGCAAACGACAATGCATCCGGCACAGCAATGATGTTAGAATTTGCAAAAATATTAAAGGCATATCCTATTGATAAAGAAATTAGATTTATAGCTTGTGGTGCAGAGGAAATAGGGTTAGATGGTTCCTATTACTATGTTGGAAACCTTTCTCAAAATGAGCTGAATAGAAGCGTGGCTAACTTTAATATGGATATGATTGCAACCAGCTATGGGCCATGTAATATTTTATATGCAGATACAACAGATGGACAGCCAAATTTAGTTACAGAAGCATCAGCAGCATCAGGCATAAGATTAGGCAACAACATATTAGAGGTCGGCAGAGGTTCATCTTCAGACCACGCTCCATTTGGTCAAAAAGGAATCCCGGCAGCATGTTTCATATGGGGAGATGAAGACGGTAATTTAGAGCCATGGTATCATCAACCTGAGGATACAATAAAAATAAATATCAGTCTTGACAGACTTCAGCAAGCAGGAGAAATGGTTGGTGCGGCTCTATATGATGTTATCAGAGTACAAACACCGAACTTACAAAACAGTGCTATAAGAAGAGTCGGTGAAGACACTAAAATTTATTCCTTTGGGGTATCTGAATAACTGAAATTAAATTATTGTATTCATTATAGAAGATGTTTTCACTAAGAAAACAATCTAAACATTAATAAATAGATAATGTAATCAGAGACTGTTGGTTAGAATTCATTATTGACAATTAATTGAGGGATTATCTATATAATTAGAATATATAACAGAAGTAATATATAGCATCCCCAAAGAAATGGGGATGTTTTTTTCTTATCCCGTTTTAAATAAAGCGTAAAATGGCGCACACTATGGTGATAAGTATGAACTTAGGAGATTTTGCATACAGATACGGGAAATATAGATCTTAAAAATTGCTTCTGGTTGTCCATAAACTTTAGAACCAAAAAAAGCAAGGGACTCTCTATGTTCTGTGAAAATGGCATGGATTTAATAACGGGTCTATATGAAGTTACGACAATTTAATAAAAGAAGCATGGATTTTTATATATTTATGTTATTTACGTATTGCTATTTCCGGAACTTAAATATTGGTAGCAATAGTACCACATATTGCAGGTGATGCCTAATTCATTTTGATCGTTCAGCTTTTGAATTGCCTCTTCAAATGTCTGGGGTGCCGGAAATATTACAGGGCCTCCGGGCATCCAGTTAGACGGAGTGTAAANNACATTAAACTGCTCTGTTGTCTGTAATGAATCTATCACTCTCAACAGTTCATATATATTCAACCCACAGGATATGGGATAAGATATTATGGCACGTATATGCTGAGTCGGACTTATGATGAATGCATCTCTCACCGTTACTTCATAAATCCTGTCAGGGCTTACAATATCATATAATCTTGCAATCTCTGCGTTTCTGTCCGAGATAAGGGGAAATGTAACCTTGACTCTCGTATGCTGTAAAATATCGACCAGCCATTCTATATCTGCTAAATTGCTGTCGATGGTTACACCTATAAGCTGGACATTTCTTTTTTCAAATTCGGGATGCAGCTGAGTAAATGCTATTAATTCTGATGTAGCTGTAGGAGAGAAATCACCGGGTTCATAAAAAAGCACTACCCATTTTCCTCTATATTGAGACAATGTTATCGGTCCTGCGGTCGATGAAGCTGCAAAATCAGGCGCTACCCTTCCCAAGGTTATACAATCACAATCTCCCATGGTTATATTGTTTGTATGTAAATTATTGCTATGTATCATAAATCCTCCTATATAACAATCAGAAATATGTGATATTATATGTGTTTTATTATAAAAGGTTATAAAAAATAAGTATCTAACAATAAACATTAATATTTCATAAGCTTGATAGAGACAAAAATATTTTTATAAGGCGCAGATACGCAGATATTTTGTCTGCGTATCTTGCTGATTCGGTTTTCAGTAACTAAACTAGCTGAATAACTCCGCATGCAAGCTTCTTTCCGGAATTTCCGGAGGGCTGTGTGCGATAATCATCTGGATTTTGGTGTATGATTACTGATTTGCCCACTATCTGAGGTACGGTAAATTTGTTTGTGAAAAAGAGCATCCTTGTATAGCCGTTGTTGGAAAACAGAACCGGAAAATCACCTGCATGATTGCCGTGAGGCTGATTTGTGGGGTTCCAGTGCCCACCTGCCGCCATAAACGGGTTGGAGCTGTCTCCTACGGCACAATCGCCGTTCTCATGAATATGAAATCCGAAGGGGCCTATAGGTGAATTATTGCCTTCGGCAGGCTTATATTCGGGAAGTCCGTTAACCTCAACATATACTGCGGTTCCTCCTATTACATTTGTAAATATTACTACACCGACGAGATCAGGAGCCAAAGGTCCTCCCGTTACCTGAGCCAGGGCTTGAGTGTACTGCGGAATTGTGCTGCA
>DOON01000046.1:0-472 GCA_003514865.1 Clostridiales bacterium | reverse complement strand
ATATTGTGAAAAGTTCATGCCATCCTCCCTATTAGATACTATAATATTGATATGCGCCAGAATGTAAATTGTTCGCAGGACTGTAGAAAAAGCTGTATACTTACCTTGACACTTTGGTAAAATTTATATAGAATTAACAGGCAGCAACACGGCAAATGAAACTGTATACTAAAATGCAAGGAGCCTTATGAATAAAAATTTATCGAACTTAAAAATGATGTTATCTTACGCAAAGGAATATATGTACTTAATTGCAATTTCTGCTGCTGCAATAATAATTAAGGTTGGAGCAGGATTTGCCACGCCTCAGATAATTAGGTTTACCGTTGACTCGGTAATAGGGGATGTGCCTTTCTATTTTGGCAGGCCAATACTTGATTTGATTTACTTAGTGGGCGGAATAGAAGGAATGCGGCAGAACATATGGATTTGTGCCGTATTTGTATTGGTTATGGCTGTAATAACGTGCATA
>DOON01000040.1:627-3496 GCA_003514865.1 Clostridiales bacterium | reverse complement strand
ACTATTATCCTTGAATAGGTAAAGCTTTTTGCCAGCATCACGCTTTCTACAGTCATTCCTTCTTCCCAGGGAAAATCTCTGTTATTAAGCTTAATCATACGCACCTCCGCTTATTGAAGGTCCTTCACTATCTCTACAACCTCAGGAAAATCAGTTCCAAGATATTTCAAGTGCTCTAATGTCGGAACACCGTTTGAGTTCCATCCTCTTCTCTTGTACACGGAATCTGTGAGTTTTTCATACTGGTCTTCTCTGTATTCTCTCAGCACTGTCATCTTTTCTTCAACTGTCTTGCCTTCAGGGTCATATCCTATTTTTTCTGCAAGCTGCTTATCATATCTTTCTTTTCTTGATTCGTATTCCTCTACGGTAACAGGTCCCATTGAACGATAAGGAATTTTGTCGTTTGCTCTTAAGCCTTTACCCATCCTGTNNTATACTCTCTCGGACTCCTTAATCATGTCAAGAACGCTTAATTTCTTTCCTGTAACACCATATACCACGTCTAAATAATTTTGTACGTGTTCAGGAACCTTTGCAGGTTCTGATGTGTATTTGTTGTCTGCAGGAACTATATCATTCCACGGAAGCTTACACAATCCATAAAGCCCAAACCATGTTCTGAACATTGGGAAGTAGTGAAGAGCTTCTGCCTTATCTTCAAATGTAGGTATCTGATTGTTTACCATATCCATGAATATAAGCCATGCTTCATCATGCTGAGGTCCTTTGTTGGTTAAGCCGTAACCACCTTGCTGTGCCAATGATTCCTTTGGCATATATTCAGAATATTCCAAGCCTTTTTGCTCCATGCCAATGTCAAACAAGAAATCAGGGTCTGCACCATATTTTTCTGCAAACAGCTTCTTCATTTTATGAATTCCTTGACCAACCGTTACACCAAAGCCTTCACCTCTCGACATTTGGTGCAATAATTCCACTGCAGCTTCAAAGTTTCCAAAGTTCAATTCCATTCCACAGGTATTTTCTTTGTTTATAATACCTCTTTCATAACATTCCATAGCAAAGGCTGTTGCTGTTCCAAATGAAATAGTGTCTATTCCGTATGTGTCGCAATTAAAGTTCAATTCTAAAATTCCTTCAGGATCGAATATTCCGCAGTTTGAACCTAAACCTGCTGCATTTTCATATTCAGGACCATCTACAGTTACCTTATGTCCCTTGTAAGGACCTGTTTTTAATTCAAACCCATCAGCTGCTTTTGCACATGCCATTGAGCAACCATACCAACAGCCATCTTGAACACCCTGAGTGATATATTTCTCTATAAATACAGTTGATTTTATTTTTTGAGTATCAGGGTGCATGCCATATTGATAATTCATAACAGGAAGTAAATCATACGCATCCATAACTTCAATTATGTTTGCAGTACCTATTTTTCTCATATTATTTTGTTTACTGTCAAGGTCATGAATTTCCTTATGATACTTAATACCTGTCTTATTTATTATAGCTTGGTCGAAAGCATTGTTTAAATCGCCTTTTACATTGCTGAACTTAATAATTAAGGCCTTTAATTTTTTGTCTCTAAAAACTGTTCCAATTCCGCCTCTGCCTGCTTGTTTTAATCTTGTAACTTTTCTACGAGGGTCATAAAATGTAAAGTTTAAAAGCCCAAACCTGGTATGTTCAGCACCTGTGCCTGCTGTAACAACCGCAACATTTCTTTTATCCGCTTCATTGTCAGCATACATCTCCGTTAATTGTTCACCTAGTACGTGCCCATCTATAGCTTCAAGAGGAGCTTCCTCTATGGTTACAACTCCTGTATTTCCATCTATATAAACTATTATATCTTTTTCAGCTTTACCTTGAATTTCTAAAGCATCAAAACCTGCAAACTTCAGCAAAGGTCCAAAATACCCCCCTACATTTGAATCTATAGGAATATCTGTTAATGGAGATAGACTGCATACTAATGATTTGCCGGTGCCAGCATACTGAGTTATCCCACAAACCGGTCCTCCTGCTATGACTATTTCATTTTCAGGCTCATTCCACCTTGTTGTAGGTGTCACTGCATTCCACAGATACCACATGCCAAATCCCTTACCGCCAACAAATTTATCCTTCATAAAATCAGTAACTGGCTTTTCTTTAATAGTATTATCGGAAATATTAACATAAAGAGTTCTATTTGCATATCCTTTATCTACTTTGCCTAATTCATATTTATATTCTTTAAGCAATTTATGGTTTTCTTTTAATTTTTTAATATCCATTTCGCCCTCCTATTTGCTGAATACTTTATCCAATTGTAATTCTAATGCTTCAGAATCATCTTTTTCAGCCATGAAAATTGCTTCTGAAGGGCATTGCTTTGCACACAATCCGCATGATATGCATTTGAACGGCTCTATATATTCATCATGCTGCCTCATGGACAGCTTGGAGCAGAATCCAACACACATGAAGCATCCCACACAGATTTTTTTATTTATCCTAGGAACTCCGAGCTTGTCTCTCGAAATAGCCATTACAGGACAAATATCAATGCATTCGCCGCATTGATCGCACACATTGATTTCAGGATTTCCATCCCGTTCATTAATTTGAATACAGGATTTAGCCCTGTCATTGATTTTGAAATATGTCTTTGAACATACCTCCTCACAATTTCCGCACTGGATACATTTTGATTCATCCTTTGCCNNGCCAGATACTTCATACGTCCCTCCATTTTATTTCTCCGCTACAGGAAACCCTGTATTTTATTAATAAAATTTTTCAATACTATATATTTATTATAGAAAAAATAGCTATTTAAAGCAATCATTAATTATCATTTTAAGGATTTTCTTTTGTATTTATAAATTTTTATATGTCACAGTCTCACTCACCAAAG
>DOON01000040.1:0-429 GCA_003514865.1 Clostridiales bacterium | reverse complement strand
AATTATATAGATATTTATTTCTGTAGCTATAAACTATTGTCCTTCAATATATTTTATTATATTCTCCAGTTTTTCTCCTCGGAACAGATATTTCTTGTTGCAGAAATGGCATACTGTCTCAATTTCCTCGTCTTCCTCAATAATTTGCTTCAAGTCGTCTCTTCCGATTGATATCAGTGCCTGCTCCATTCTTTCTTCAGAGCACTCACATCTGAATTCCACAGGTATTTTGTCTG
Source organism: Clostridiales bacterium (assembly GCA_003514865.1). Next base: position 193 of record DOON01000040.1, on the reverse strand, counting down.
TTATCTCAATGTCAAAATCCTCGAAGACAGATTTTGCGATCTCCTCCACATCATCATCATTATCGAAATATTCGGAGACCGATTTAAGATTGTTCAACCTGTTTTCAATCTTCTCAAGATCTTCATCCTCTATAAAGGGAAGTGTCTGAACAATGAATCCCCCTGAGGATTTAATACGGTAGTCTCTGTCCAC
>DOON01000090.1:1977-3505 GCA_003514865.1 Clostridiales bacterium | reverse complement strand
AGAGATTTTGAAGCAGAAGGAGCGGCCATGAACCCCTATGTACCTTACAGCAAACCTGATTATGTTATAATCGATTACAGAGCAGGCAATGAAATTATAAATTATTTGAATAAAATGAAAATAGAAGTAATAAAGACTGTAAGATGCGATGATTTGCAAGAGCCTGTGAACGGTCATCCTGATATGGTTATTCATCCTGTTGATTACAAGACTGTTGTTGCCGCACCTAATGTATATGACTATTATAAAAATATTTTGGAGCTCAAAGGAATAAAAGTTATTAAAGGTGGAAAAACTCTAAGCAGAAACTATCCCGAGGATATAGCATATAATGTAGCAAGAATAGGGAGATATGCGGTGCACAACACTAAGCATACAGACCAGGTTTTAAAGTATTATTTGGAAAAAGGGGGCGTAGAGTTCATTCATGTGAATCAGGGATATGCAAAATGCTCAATGGCAGCGTTGGGTGATAGCAAAGCTGTTACATCAGATTTGCAGATACATGAGAAACTCAAGTCACATAATATAGACTGTATGTATATAAATCCGGAAGTAGTTCTCTTAGAGGGCTACAATCATGGTTTTATAGGAGGCTGTGCAGGTTTGATTAATGAAAATATATTCTTGTCATCAGGTAAAATTCTTGATGAGAATATTTTAAACACATTAAAAAAATTTATCCGGTCCGCAGGGTATATTTATGAAGAAGCTTCCGATAGGCAAATAATAGATTTGGGATCTCTGATACCGATATGTACTGACGCAACAACGACTGTGCAACCTCCCTGCAAGAGAGGAGTGACTGAGTGGAGCTTTTATCATTAGAGTTAAATGAAAATGAAAATCATGAAATATTCAATAATATTAAGATAATTACCAATCTGGACGAAAATGATATAAATATAGAAATATTTTCGACAGATGAAGGGAATATAAGAGTAAGATATTTTACAGACGAAAAAATAAATAAAAAAGAGTACATTGAAAAAATAGTGGCGAAAGTAACTAAGCTTTTAATTGAGTACACAAAGCTTGAAAGTATAAATTGCCTTAAGGAAAATTATTTCTATTTTGATGATGAAGAAATGAAGCTGATAATATCGGACATTGAGGATGAAATAGACAATGATGTCAAGATTCAGCTCATTATAAAAAATAAGTTCAGGGAAATATTAGAACGGTCAAATCTGATAAATTTAAACGGGTTTATTAACTTCAGGCTTAAATTTATAAAGCTGTATGCAGAACAAATAGTTGAAAGATGCATAGACAGCTATCTTATGAAAAAAGAGTATATGGACTTCATAAGCATAATAAAGCTTATTTCCGAGTCGGAAGATGGCGAATATGATGTTGTAAATGTAATGTGCAGCAACAATAAGCTTCAGGTCTATGACAAGAACATGAAAAAGATAACATATCTTACAAATGTGGAATTTGCCGCTGAAATCAGCAGCAATGCATCCTATGATGAATCTATAATAAATATATTGCTGAGTGTGTCTCCAAGAAAAATAGTGATACA
>DOON01000090.1:0-1957 GCA_003514865.1 Clostridiales bacterium | reverse complement strand
ACCGGCCCTATGCTTTAAGTTTTTTATTTAGCCATTATTTCTGTCCATCTTTCGGTATACAAATCGATGAATTTCTGAGGGTCTCTGAACATTTCCATCTTTTTGATATCATCATGAGGAATGTTGAAGGCATTGTTGTTTAAAAGCTCTTCATCAACCTCTTTGATGGCTTCTGTATGGACTGTTGAATACCATACCTCGTTTATATTTTTTATTGTCGCTTCCGTTGAACAGAGGAAGTCTATGAATTTTTCAGCCATTTCCTGATTTTTAGCATTTGATGGAACAAACATGGCATCGATCCATATGTTGCTTCCTTCCTTTGGAATTACAAAGCCGAGGTTCTCGTTCTCCGACATTGCGGCAACAGCTTCACCTGACCACACAAGGGCCATATCAGCTTCTTCGGTTACCATTATAGCAGGCGCTCCGTCAGTGAGATATGCCATAATAAGTGGTCTTTGTTCTACTAAAAGCTGTTTTGCTTCATCAAGCTCCTTTTCATTAACCGTGTTCAATGAATAACCAAGCAGCTTAAGGGCTGCTGCAAATGCATCTCTTTGAGAATCCATCATGATAATTCTTTTGCTGTGGTTTTCGTCCCAAAGCATTGACCAGCTGTTGGAGGAAGCATCCACGGTTTTTTGGTTGTAGAGGATTCCCAATGTTCCCCAGAAATAAGGAACAGCATATTCGTTGTTGGGGTCATAGGGCTGGTTTTTAAAATCCTCGCCTATATATTTGTAGTTAGGAATGTTGTCAAAATTTAATTTATTTACCATTCCTTCGCTTATCATTCTCTCAATCATGTATTCGCTTGAAATTATCAAATCATAGTTTGAAGCTCCGGCTTTTGCCTTGATGTACATTTCTTCCGGAGTAGCGTATGTGTCATACTTGATTTTAACGTTGTTTTCTGATTCAAACTGAGAAATCAGGCTTTTGTCTATATAAATGTCATAGTTCAGGACGCTGATCGTAGGCTTTTCTTCGGAGCTGCATCCTGTGGCCGCAATTAATATAAGACTTAATACGGCAGTTATCCAAAATAGTTTTCTTTTCATCACATTACCTCGCTCTTTCTCTTTTTCTTGGATTTTTCTACTCCGTTGGAGCGTTTGTTTATTAATATCATCAACAGTAACACCACTGTGAGCATTATGGTTGATAGTGCGTTTATTGTGGGGCGCAATCCTCTTCTTGCCATGGAATAAATTACAATGGAAAGATTCGTCACACCCTCTCCCTTTGTGAAGTAACTTATTATGAAGTCATCCACGGACAAGGTGAAGGCCATGAGAAATCCTGTGATTATTCCCGGCTTGATTTCCGGAAGTATTACCTTTCTGAGGGCATATATTGGTGTTGCCCCCAGGTCCATGGCCGCTTCGGTCATGTGTACATCTAGCTGTCTAAGCTTTGGAAGTATTGACAGTATCACGTATGGAGTGTTGAACACTATATGCGAGATCAATACAGTTTTAAATCCGAATCGTACGTTGAAGGATATAAATAAAATCATCAGTGAAATACCTGTCACGATATCGGGATTGACGACCGGCAGATAATTTACATTCAGCATTATTGATTTCATTTTTCCCTTCATGCTATTGATGCCTATTGCGGCAATTGTTCCAAGCAGGGTTGAAATTACGGCGGAGGTTATGGCAATAAGGATGGTGTAATAAAATGCCGACCGTATATCCATATCATGAAAAAGCTCCACGTACCACTTCAATGTAAATCCCGTCCAGTTGCCTCTTGATTTTGATTCGTTGAAGGAGAATACCGCAAGTACGATTATGGGAGCGTAAAGAAATATAAATATTATGGCCATGTATATTCGGGACAAATATTTTCTTACCACAGTCTTGCTCCTCCTTCCTTGTCAACATCGAATTTATTCATGATTGACATTGAAATCAATATAATTATCATCATAATGATGGAAATTGCC
>DOON01000065.1:5435-12079 GCA_003514865.1 Clostridiales bacterium | reverse complement strand
GCAGATATTATGAGAATTATTTATTAAATCAAATATTTTCTTAACATCATTCATAGTCTTACCTACTCGTCCTGTTCTTCGGATTCTTCAGATTCATCATTTACTTTTCTGCTCTCTTCATCTTCCATTACACTGTTGATGAGCCTTGACATATATATGCCCTTTTCGATAGAATCATCTTTTTCAAATATCAGCTCCGGTGTTATGCGCATTTTTATTTTTCTTCCTACTTCACGTCTGATAAAGCCCTTTGCGCTGTTTAATGCTTTCAATGTTGGTTCAGCATCGCCGTATACTGAAATATACACCTTGGCGTATTTTAAATCCTCAGTTACGTGAACATCAGTTATGCTGAGAAGCTCTGATATTCTTGGGTCCTTCACATCATTTCTGACTATTTCAGATATAACCTTCCTCATTTCACCTGACAATCTGTTGTTTCTTCTATTTGCCATGTTATACCCCTCTTTACTGTCTATCTTTTTATTTCTTCCATTATATAGGCTTCCATTGTGTCGCCTTCTTTAATGNNCAATGCCTATACCGCCTTCATAGCTGGTATTCAGCTCAGACACATCATCCTTGAACCTCTTAAGCGAAGAAATCTCGCCTTCATGAATAACTATGTCATTTCTAAGCAACCTGATTTTGGACTTTCTTGTTATTTTTCCGCTGGTTACATATACACCTGCTACAATTCCAATGTTAGGCACCTTAAATGTCTGTCTAACTTCCGCTCTTCCCTGAACAACTTCCTTGTAAATAGGTGCAAGCATTCCCTTTACAGCCTGCTGAATATCTTCAATAGCCGCATAAATTATGTTGTAGGTGCGGATATCTACATTTTCCTTCTTAGCAAGCTCCATGGCTGCAATTGAAGGTCTTACGTTAAAGCCTATGACGATTGCATTTGATGCGGATGCCAGCATAATGTCATTTTCATTAATTCCGCCCACACCGCCGTGTATAGGATTAACCTTTACTTCATCCATACTCTGCTTGAGCAGTGACTGTTTTACCGCTTCTACTGAACCGCTTACATCAGCTTTAATTATGATGTTCAAATCTTTTACTTCGCCTTTTTGAATTCTTTCAAACCAGTCATCCAGCGAAACTTTTGAAGACGCGTTCATTGATTCCTGATGTCTTTTGTTCTTGCGTTTTTCCGCAATATTTTTAGCGTCCTTTTCATTTTCCATCACAATTAAAATATCCCCTGCCTGAGGAGTTTCATTCAGACCAAGTATTTCCACAGGTACGGACGGTCCAGCCTGGTTTATTTTCTTACCCTTTGAATTGAACATTGCTCTTACTTTGCCGTAAGCGCCTCCAACAAGCACTGTATCTCCCTTGTTCAATGTTCCCTTTTCTATCAGGACTGTTGCAACAGGTCCTCTTCCCTTATCGAGCTTCGCTTCTATTATAGTTCCCTTTGCCGCTCTGTTAGGATTTGCTTTTAATTCCTGAACCTCTGCAACCAGAAGAATCATTTCAAGCAGATCTTCAATTCCCATATGCTTCTTGGCTGAAACAGGAACAAATATTGTGTCTCCGCCCCAATCCTCGGAAATAATACCCTGCTCAGAAAGTTCCTGCTTAACTCTGTCCATGTTGGCAGTTGGTTTATCAATTTTGTTTACAGCAACTATAATGGGAACTCCTGCTGCCTTTGAATGGTTAATTGCTTCTATTGTCTGGGGCATAACTCCGTCATCGGCTGCAACAACTATGATTGCAATATCCGTAACCTTTGCTACTCTTGCTCTCATTGCCGTAAAAGCTTCGTGACCCGGAGTATCCAGAAGTGTTATTTTCTTTCCGTTTATCTCTACCTGTGAAGCACCTATGTGCTGTGTTATTCCACCTGCCTCATTTGCTGTAACCGCCGTGTCTCTTATAGCATCAAGAAGCGATGTCTTACCGTGGTCAACATGGCCCATTACGGTCACTATAGGAGGTCTTGGCTTTAGTTGGCTCTCATCATCCTTTTCTTCAATGGACAATGAATCCTCCAGGTTCTGAAGCTCATCAACTATTTCAATTTTAGTGATTTTAGCTCCCAGCTCCTCACCGATTACCTGTGCTGTGTCAAAATCAATCTCCTGGTTCATGTTTACCATGATTCCAAGAAGTATAAGCTTGGAAATAATCATATTTGCACTTACACCTAATTTATCCGCAAGTTTTCTCACAACAATTGGTCCGTCAAGCTCAATGTGCCTTACTTTCGGCTGATACTCTCTCTTTTCCTGCTCAGCAGGTTTCTGCTGCTGGTTGTTGTATCTGTTTGGTCTATTATTATTTTTCTGTTTGTTTTGATTCCTCTGTCCGAAATTTTTGTTGTTATTATTGTTATTGTTGGTATTGTTATTATTATTGGTATTGTTATTATTGTTGTTTTTGTCTCCGCCCTCCGGTTTCTGTCTCTGTGGTACTGATTGCTTTTTAACAGGAGCAATCAGATTTTTATCAACTGTTTTCAGCTTTGCCTGTTTCAGGTCTATATTTTCATCAACTAACGGCTCATCGTCTATAACAGCACTTTTCACACCTTTGACCGGCTTTGCCTTTTTATTGTTGTTTATTATGCTTAATGCTTTCTTGAGTCTTATAACCTCCAAGTCTGAAATTGAACACATATGGTTTTTTATAGTTATTCCTAACTCTTGTTCTGCCAGTGTAACCAAATCTTTACTGTTCATTTCAAGTTCTTTTGCAAGTTCGTATATTCTCATAGCCACCTCCGAATTATAAATTATTTAATAAATATGATGCAATGTTTGTATCCTTAATTGACAAAACACTCACCATCCCTTTCCCGAGACTCTCTCCCAGGGCTTCTTTTTCTCCGTACTCGACATATTTTATGCCGTATTTATCACACATAAACTGCGTATTTTTCTTTGTTTTATCCGAAGCATCTTCCGCCAACAAAACCAAGACGCTTTTCTTATCTTTAATATCAAGGACCGTCACATCATAGCCGATTGAAATTTTTCCGCCTTTTCTGGCAATTCCCAGCATGGAATAAATCTTATTCATTTTTGGAAATCTCCGCCTTTATGGCCTCATATACTTCATCGGGTATTTCAGCCTCCAATGATTTTGACAGTCTTTTTGATTTCATTGCCTTTTCAAAGCATTCAGCTTTCTTGCATATATATGTACCCCTGCCGTTAAGTTTTCCCGTGGCATCGAAGTGTATTTCATCTTCCTTATTTCTAACTATTCTGCACAGCTCTTTTTTAGGAAAGCTCTCCATGCATCCGATACATTTTCTCATAGGTATTTTTTTGGTTTTCATAGTACCTCCTGTGAGCTTCTTTCCTTCTCCTGTGNNGCCAGCCTTACGTTCTGACCTTCCTTCCCTATTGCGAGAGAAAGTTGGTTATCCGGAACAACTGCCACCGCACTCTTTTCCTTTTCATTAGCTGTTACCTTCACAATCTTTGCAGGTCCAAGGCTGTTTGCTATGAACTTTTCAGGGTCCTTGTCATAGATTATGATATCAATTTTTTCCTGACATATTTCATCGATTATGTTTTTCACTCTCGTTCCCTTATTGCCCACACATGAACCTATGGGTTCAACATTGGGGTCGTTTGAGTGAACAGCGATTTTCGACCTTGAGCCCGCCTCCCTGGATATTGAAAATATTTCAATTGTTCCGTCGTGTATTTCAGGAACCTCAAGCTCAAACAGTCTTTTCACCAGGTTGGGATGGCTTCTTGAAAGCATTATGCTCGCTCCCTTTCCTGAATTCTTTACTTCCACTATAACAGTTTTTACCCTGTCTCCGGCATTGTATGCTTCGCCAGGTATCTGCTCGCTTACAGTTATTATGCCCTCAACCTTTCCAAGATCCACATAAATGTTTCCCTTGCTTTCTCTTTGAACTACACCTGTAAGTATGTCCGACTCCCTTCCGTAAAATTCGCTGAATATGGATTCTCTTTCCGCTTCACGAATTTTTTGAAGAATTACCTGCCTTGCGGTCTGTGCTGCTATACGTCCGAAATCTTTTTTAGGTTTAATCTCTATCTTTACGATATCACCCTCATCATACTTCGAATCAATTGCTCTTGCATCCTCTAAAGTTATTTCCATATTTGGATTTTCTACGTTTTCCACAACTGTCTTATCCTGAAACAACTTATACTCGCCGTTTTCTTCATCAATATCTATGCTGAAGTTTGTAGCCTTGCTGAAATTTTTCTTGTATCCGGTCTCTAATGCTGCTTTTATTGCCTCCAATACAACGTCCTTGCGAATCCCCTTCTCTTTCTCCAACTCGCTTAAGGCACTTAATATTTCCTTGTTCATCATACCCTCCGTTAAAAGTCCTCTAACACTTTATTTATTTTTGAAATATCCTTAAGATCAATCGTTATTTCTTCATCAGCACACTGAATAATAACACTGTCCTCACCTTTTTCAAGTAGTATTCCGCTTAATGCCTTTTTCCCATCTACCGTCTTAAATAGTCTTACCTCTACCTTTTCTCCAATATTCTTTTTGTAATCTTCATCGGTTTTAAAAGGTCTTTCAACACCCGGAGAAGATACCTCCAGGAAATACTGTTCTTTTATCAAGTCAGCTTCATCAAGTTTTTTATTAAGCAGCCTGCTTACATCGGCAGTATCATCAACTGTAATGCCTTCCGGCTTATCAAGAAAAACCCTCAAGTATTTGAACGGTCCTTCCTTTACATATTCAATATCAACTATTTCTAAGTCAGAGTTTTCAATTGCGTCTTCAACCATTTTCTTTACTGATTCTTCTACAGACTTCTTGTTCATATTTTCTCCTTTACCCAGCCTAATAGCATACAATCAGAAAGAGTGGGCTCCCCCACTCTTTCTGTCAAAATTTCTATCTTTTTTATAGTATATCACATTTTTTCTGATTAATCAAATAAAATTTTTAATTTTTGCACTGAAATAAAATGTCTGCAGCTTATTGTATTGGTATGTATCCTACCACCTCATAGGTTTCGCTGTCACAAACAATGACTGCAAAATCATGGCCTGAGGTTTCACCTATGGTTATAACCCAATCCGTTGAATCCACCATGTTTTCTTCTATTTTGTGATCATCATTCCATACTGACTCCCATGTTTTATCAGTTGCATTTTCAATTTTTACAACCTCATAATCAATTTTTCCTTTTGAAGAAAAGGCTGAATTNNCCTGCTGTCCTTCGGAAAATGATTCTGTTTTGGTATTGCATCCGCTCAATATAGCGATAAAAAATATCATAATAAAAATCACAAAAATTCTTTTCATGCTAATACCTCCTTTACTTATTAGACGTAAAATGTTCAAATGAGTTCCATGAATTGTTATCTGATTATCATTTTTCTCAAAATAATACTAAGTATAATAAATATTAAAAAATATGATATTTCCTAACCTTGCTCCAATGTTATACTTAGGTGACAATATTATCAGATATCGCTTAAGCTAATCATCTTTTATAAAAATATTAATATACTATAAAACAATTTAATTAATCAAGGCGGTGATTATCACAGAAATTCTTCATGAACTTAATATAGTTTCGATAACCTTCAGGATTTTTCTTTCCATGGTCTGCGGAGGACTCATAGGGCTTGAGAGAAGCAGACGAAGCAGACCTGCGGGATTCAGAACATACATGCTTGTGTGCCTCAGCTCCGCGCTTGTTATGATGACAAATCAATACATCTACATTAATTTCGAAGGAAGCGACCCTGCCAGGCTGGGTGCCCAAGTCATAAGCGGAATCGGTTTTCTCGGCGCAGGAACAATTATAGTTACAAGCAGAAGCCAGATAAAGGGGCTTACCTCTGCAGCAGGATTGTGGGCATCCGCATGCCTGGGGCTTGCAATCGGAACGGGATTTTATTATGGAGCCATAGTAGTTGCGGGAGCGGTATTTTTAATCATAACTGTTTTTAAAAGAGTTGATATATGGCTTACATCTACAAATAAAATGATTACTGTTTACACATCTTTTTCATCAATCGAGAATTTTGATAAATTTATTGCTTTCTGCCATAAATCAAACTTAAAAATACATGACATTGAAATTACCAAGGATCCTTCATTGAGAGAAGCAACCGTAATAGCAATAATCCTCCTTGAATCAAGCAATCGCTTTAATCATTCGGAAACCATCCATAGGCTCAGTTCATCGGAGGGACTTATTCATATAGAAGAGCTTTAAAAAGGCTGCGGCATCATTTGAACCGATCCCCAAAAAGTTAGACCAAAAATCTANNAAGGCGCTTGCGGCATTCAATGCCTCCTGGAAATCTCCCTTTTCCAAAAGGTTCGCCCTTTCCACATAATGAGCCCATACTCCCGCAAAATAGTCCGCCTGCAGCTCCAGTCTCACCATATATTTATTGAAGTCCTCTCGGCTCAATTGATTTCTCAATGACATCACCTGCTCGCTTATACCAAGCTGATTCTGAACATGATGCCCGACCTCGTGAGCTATTACATACGCAAATGCGAAATCACCGGGAGCCTTAAAATTTTGTTTTAATTCCTTATAAAAGCTTAAATCTATGTACAAGCTGTTATCTCCTGGACAATAAAACGGACCTACGGACGAATCTGCTGCCCCACAGGCAGACTGAACGTAATCCGTATACAGT
>DOON01000065.1:3570-5400 GCA_003514865.1 Clostridiales bacterium | reverse complement strand
TAAACAGGTCATCCCAGACAGTCTCCGTTTCAGCAAGAACAACCGACGCAAATTCGGCAAGCTCATTTTCTTCAGCACTTTCAACGTACTGTGAATGAGCTCCCGAATCAATAAATGATGAATTATTCAGAAGATCCGTAGGATCTCCCCCCAACAAAGCAATTATGAGAACGAGAATAATCGTTCCTATTCCGCCTCCCGCAAGTCCCGCAGACGGGCGCATGCCCCTTCTGTCCTGCACATTGGAGCTTGCTCTTCTACCCTTCCACTTCATATACTCTCTCCTTTGACAACAATTACATTTTTTCTATTTCTTCCAGCAGAGTCTGTACAATGTCTTCTTCCTTTNNTTCACCGCAGCCTCCGGCGATACCTATATCCGACTGCCTTGCTTCTCCTGGGCCATTTACGGCACAGCCCATTATGGCAACAGTAACAGGCTTATCAACATTTTTCAGACCCTCCTGAATTTTTTTAGAAAGCTCTATGAGCTGTATTTTTGTCCTTCCGCAGGTAGGGCATGTAATATAGTTAATTCCAAAGCTTCTTAAACCGAGGCTCTTAAGTATTTCCCTCGCAACCTTTACTTCCTCTCTTGGGTCATCCGTTAGGGAGATTCTCAGAGTATCGCCTATACCGTCTGCAAGTAGGCTGCCGACACCTATGGCTGAGCGTATGCTCCCTTCAAACAGCGTGCCTGCATGAGTAATGCCAAGGTGCAGAGGATAATCAACCTTTGCCGCCATGGACCGGTAAGCATCTATGGTCATCTTGATATCTGTGCCCTTCATGGATATGACAATGTTGTTATAGTCAAGATCCTCCAATATCCTCACATGCTCAAGAGCTGATTCTACCATTCCTTCAGATGTAACCCTGCCGTCATATTTTTTCAATATTTCCTTATGTACGCTTCCGGCATTTACACCAATCCTTATGGGTATATTCCTGGGCTTGGCCATCTCTACTATTTTCTGAACCCTATCTATGCTTCCTATGTTTCCCGGATTTATCCTCAGCTTGTCTATACCGTTTTCAATAGATTTTAGTGCAAGTCTGTAGTCGAAATGAATATCCGCCACAATAGGTATGTGTATCTGCTTCTTTATTTCGCCTATGGCATCTGCATCCTCCATATCAGCTACTGCAACCCTTATAATTTCACATCCGGCTTCCTCAAGCTGCAGTATCTGCTCAACTGTTGATTTTACATCCTTTGTAAATGTATTTGTCATGGATTGAACGGGGATTTGCGCTTCTCCCCCAATTTGAACATTTCCTGCCATGACACTCCTTGATTTTCTTCTTACTATATTGTCCATATGTCCTCCAAAAATAATAGGACAGCAATATCTCCTAATTGCTGTCCTGCTGAAATAGCCCTATATCCTGAATAACCTTAAAATATCTTTATAGGTGATAAATATCATAAATCCTATCAGAACAACGAAACCGATAAAATGGATGTAGCCTTCCTTTTCAATAGGTATTGCTTTGCCCCTTACACCCTCCAGAGCTAAAAATACAAGCTTGCTTCCATCCAGTGCAGGTATTGGCAGCAAGTTCATAAAGCCTAAATTTATGCTGATGAATGCAGCTAAATTTAAAAGTGCAAGTATCCCGCTCTCTGCAGCCTCTCCAACCATTGATATAACCATTACAGGTCCACCCAATGCGTCGCTTCCCAACTTACCTGTCACCAACTGTTTTATTGTTTTAAACATGAGTTCTATATAGTATACAGTCTTATATGGCGATGACACTACTGCTGTTATGAATGATTTTTCAAGCTTGGTGTTAAATCGCATATCTATCTGTGTGCTTGGCACA
>DOON01000065.1:366-3493 GCA_003514865.1 Clostridiales bacterium | reverse complement strand
CCCCGGCTATTATTTCTTCCCACGTACTAACGGGTAGATCATTTATTTTTAAAATTCTGTCTCCCTTTTTAATACCTGCCTTGTACGCCGATGACGTAACATCTGATGGAGAAACTATCGTCGTAGCCTTTCCGTTTTCTGTCTCGGTTGTTATACCTATTATCTTTCTGTAATTGTTGTCTATTTTGGACTGCATCAGCTGTCCGTTTCTTTCATATTGAACGGTGTAGTATGTATTATCGGGATTAATTATTTCATAAAAGATATCTTCCCATATGTAGACTTTATCTCCGTTTATTGAAACTATTTTATNNCGCCTATGGGGACTGCTCTTATGGAATATATTGTATCATTTCTTACAATTTTAAACAGGGTTGGTCCCATCCCTATTGCAAATTCATACACTCTTATACCAACGCTTTTAGCGGCTTTATAATGTCCGAATTCATGAACGAGCACAATTACCGAAAAAACGAGTACAGATGCTATTATTGTCAACAATATTTTACCTCCGTCTTACAGGAAATGCTGAACAAAGTAATAAACCGTAGGCGCAACAAAGAGCACGCTGTCAAATCTGTCTAATATTCCTCCGTGACCCGGAAGAAGATCGCCGAAGTCCTTTATTCCACTTTCCCTTTTGATTTTTGAAGCTGTAAGGTCACCCACCATGGAAAAAACAGATGCACTCACACTAAATATTATAATGTAAATATATTTATTTATTCTTAAATATTCAAAAAATATAATCGATATGACGGTGCATCCGATTATTCCGCCGATGGCACCTTCAACGGTTTTATTTGGGCTCACCTCGGGATAAAGTTTATGTTTTCCAAACATCTTTCCCACAAAATAAGCAAATGTATCAGTGCCGAATGCTATTATGTATACCAACCATGCATAGACTGAACCGTTCATAAGCATCATATGGTACATGAAAAATACAACATATGTTCCGATAAAAATAATTTCTGAAATTTTCTTAATATCAATTTTTTTATTAAATACGAACATAAGAAAATTCAAAGATATGTACAAAAACATGAAAAAATCAAAATAGTGATTATATTCGGTTATTTTTTCAATAAACAGCGCAATGGCAAACATGTAGTTCACTATTGCTCCGTAAGCAAATCCATCGTTAAAAAAAACCCTTGAAAGCTCATAAATAGCTATGCATGTTATGCCGAAATAAACAAAATCATACACTGTGCCGCCCATAAGCGTCACGGCAGCTATGAATGCGCCTNNCTCCGCCCTAATTTCCATATCTCCTTTTTCTGTTCTGAAAGCTTTCCACAGCTCTCAGCAGTTCTTCTTTTTTGAAATCCGGCCACAAAATATCTGTGAAATAAAACTCCGTATAAGCCAACTGGTACAAAAGAAAGTTGCTTAAACGAATTTCTCCGCTTGTCCTTATGAGCAGGTCCGGATCAGGCATATTATGTGTAAATAAGTATTTCTTAAAACTTTCTTCGTCTATGCTATCTATGTTAATCTTATTGTTTTCAAAATCATCAATTATGTTCTTAACTGCATTTATTATTTCCGCTCTTGAACCATAGCTCAAAGCTATATTAAGATGAAGCTTTTTGTTATCCTTGGTGAGCTCCACGGAGCGTGTTACTTCTCATTTCGTTTTTTCGGGCAAATCTTCTATGTTGCCCATCAATGTTATTTTAACACCGTTCTTATGTAAATAGTCCAGCTCTTTTATTACAAATTCAACCAATAGATTCATCAAATAATCTACTTCTTTTTTGTCTCTTCTCCAATTTTCCGTGGAAAATGCATAAACAGACAAATATTTTATACCTATGTCAACAGAATTTCTGACAAGGTCCGTAACCCTCAGCGCACCCTCCAGGTGTCCGTCCCTCGTGGGAAGATTATTGTTTTTTGCCCATCTCCTGTTTCCATCCATAATAACAGCAAGATGTTCCGGAATAATACCCGAACGCACTCTTTCTTCTAAATTCATATAAAAGCCTCTTTCATTAACCGATACAAAAAATGAAACTCAGGCTTATGATACTATCACAAGCCCTCATTACAGACTAAAAGTATGAAACATACAATGTGACATAATATCCGTCCCTGTGCTCTCTGACAACATGTGCATTTGTCAGATTGTTGAACTTCCTGTTTGTTCCTTGGATCTTTACTATATTAATTATTACACTGTTATTTTCTTCAATAATTTTGAGGGCATCTNNGTCAAATCATCCATGCTATACCTCTAATATTTCTTTTTCCTTATCCTTGTAGATATCATCTACAAGCTTTATGTACTTGTCAGTGAGCTTCTGCATTTCTTCTTCTGCCTTTTTAAGATCATCCTTGGTCAGCTCGCTGGATTTTTCCAGTTTTTTAAAGTCTTCGTTTGCATCCCTTCTTATATTTCGGACAGCAACCTTAGCATTTTCAATTTCTTTCTTTACCTGCTTGATCAGATCTTTTCTTCTTTCTTCTGTCAACGGCGGTATTACAAGTCTTATGAGCTTTCCGTCGTTTGTTGGATTAATTCCTAAATCCGATACCATTATAGCTTTTTCGATTTCTTTTACCAAGCTTGAATCCCAAGGCTGAATAATAATTGCTCTCGGTTCCGGTACAGATATATTTGCTACCTGGTTAATAGGAGTCATGGTACCGTAATAGCTCACCTGGATTTTATCAACCAGTTTCGGATTAGCCTTGCCCGCTCTTATGGTACCAAGCTCATCCTTCAGAAAGTTGATTGATTTTTTCATAACTTCTTCTGACTTTGATATTAAATCTTTATACATCTTATACCTCCTTGATAATTGTTCCTATATCGTCTCCCATAACGATTTTTTCTATATTTTCAGGTTCTTCGATTCCAAAGACCAGTATAGGAATTTTATTGTCCATGCACAGGGATGTTGCTGTTGAATCCATTATCTTAAGTCCTTTGTTCAGAACATCAATGTATTTCAATTCATCATATTTCACAGAATCAGGGTTTTTCTTTGGATCATCGCTGTATACGCCGTCAACTCCATTTTTAGCAAGGAGAATTATATCAGCATTTATTTCAGCCGCTCTCAGCGCAGCTGTTGTATCTGTTGAGAAATACGGATTTCCCGAGCCGCCTGAAAGA
>DOON01000065.1:0-251 GCA_003514865.1 Clostridiales bacterium | reverse complement strand
GTTTATTATAGTTCCAAGCATTCCCATATAATCGGATGTGGTTCTGTCCATTTCACGTGCACTGGCACCTCTCCAGAAGTTTCCTCCTCCAACGACAACCGCAACCTCTACACCTATTTCGTTAACATTTTTTATTACATTGGAAATCCTTGTGACGATTTCCTCGTTGATTCCGTGTCCGGCGTTGCCCGATAAAGCTTCTCCGCTTACCTTTAAGACAATTCTTTTATATTTGCACTCCATTTTTTCCT
>DOON01000219.1 GCA_003514865.1 Clostridiales bacterium | reverse complement strand
TATGTGTGCGGACATGTCCAGAACGGTGTTTGTTGGAGATATATCAGAAGAAGAAAAAAAGGTTTATGAAATAATACTTGCATCTCAGGAGGCGGGTGAAAGAGCGGCTGTTGAGGGCGCGTACATCCCTGATGTTGACAGAGCCGCAAGAGAAATAATAGAAAATGCCGGATACGGCAAATACTTTCCGACAAGGCTTGGACACGGCATAGGATACTCTGTGCATGAGGCTCCGGACATAAAGGCAAGCAATAAAAGAAAACTGGAAAAAGGCATGGTTTTTAGCATTGAGCCGGGAATTTACATGGCCGGGAAGTTCGGTATGAGAATTGAAAATATAGTTGCTGTTACCGAGAACGGAAATGAGGTTCTGAACAAGGCCTCAAAGGAAATAAAGATAATAAGGAATAAATAACAAAACTCCCCGTTGTTTATAGTAACAGCGGGGAGTTGTATTATAGAAAGCGATAAAGCAGGAAGACAATCAAGCCCATTGCTACTGCGAATATCAGCACATATGGCACGATTACCGAAAGTATAGCTAATATCATTGCAAGCAAATCACCTTTTTCAAGCTTGAGCTTTTCGGGAGATTCACCCTCGTTTATTCTTTTCAGATGCTCCTCTTCCTGTTCTTCAGCCGGGAGATTAGCCCTCCTTATTCTTTCCAAATCTTCTTCTACTCTGGATTTTCTGCTTTTCCAAATAGACATCTAAAACACTCCATTAACCTTGTGGCACATTGCGAAATGCTGACCTTCTACTTCCCTGTACTNNCATATGGGCATCGTGTATGGAAGCGGCAGCCAGAAGGTGGGTTTGCAGGTGAAGGTATATCGCCTTTTAAAATTATCCTTTTCTTAGTAGCCTTCAGCGATGGGTCGAAGGATGGAACGGCGGAAAGCAAAGCTTCAGTATAAGGGTGAAGAGGATTGTCAAATATCTGCTTCTTTGGCCCCTTTTCAACAATCTGTCCTATGTACATAACTGCAACATCGTCACTTATGAACTTAACAACGGACAAATCGTGAGAAATGAACAGGTAGGTAAGTCCGAAATCATCCTGTGCATCCTTTAAAAGGTTTATAATCTGTGACTGAATGGAAACGTCCAGCGCAGATACTGCCTCGTCACAAACGATGAATTCAGGATTTACGGCAAGTGCTCTTGCAATGCAAATACGCTGGCGCTGTCCACCGGAAAATTGGTGCGGATAGCGGCTTGCCTGCTCAGGGAATAGCCCACATTTTCCTATAATTTCAACAACTTTATCCATCATTTCTTTTTTGCTCTTTACGATACCGTGCTGAAGCATTGCTTCTCCAACAATTTCATAAACAGGAAGTCTTGGGTTCAATGAGCTGTACGGATCCTGAAATATTATCTGCATTTGAGTTCTAAGGTTTTTAAGCTCGCTTCGACTCATTCCGTAAACATTTTTTCCGGCAAATGTAACCTGACCTTCAGTGGGGTCAAGAAGCTTGAGCATGGTTCTTCCAAGCGTTGATTTGCCGCAGCCTGATTCGCCTACGACGCCAAGCACACGACCTTTTTTAATGCTGAATGAAACATCGTCAACAGCCTTTACATGTCCGGTTGTTTTCTTGAAAACTCCTGATTTAATTGGAAAGTATTTTTTAAGGTTTTTTACTTCTACTATATTTTCGCTCATTATTTTGTCCCCCCTTCGGTGTATAAGTAGCATGCTATTCGATGCTCTCCGTCCAATACAACCTCTTCGGGAAATGCAGTCTTGCATTTGTCCATAACGTGGCTGCAACGCGTACTAAATGGGCAGCCTGTGGGCAGATTGTTCAAATCCGGTACATTTCCGGGTATAACATGAAGCCTTGAGCTTTCTGTTGACATATCCGGCTTGGAAGCAATCAGTCCAATTGTGTAAGGATGCTTCGGATTCTTGAAAATATCCTCAGTGGATGCAACCTCAACAACCTTGCCTGCATACATAACCATTACTCTGTCGCTCATTTCAGATATAACGCCCAAGTCGTGAGTTATAAACATAATTGAAGCATTTATTTTTTCTTTAAGCTCATTCATCAAATCAAGCACCTGAGCCTGACTCGTCACATCCAGCGCTGTTGTGGGCTCATCGGATACAAGAAGCTTCGGCTCACATGCAAGAGCCATTGCAATCATTGCACGCTGTCTCATACCACCTGAAAGTGCAAAGGGATAATCATCCACTACTCTTTCGGGATTAGGTATTTTAACAAGCTCAAGCATTTTGATGCTCTCCTTGTATGCTTCTTTTTTGCTCATGCCTCTGTGAAGCATAAGAGATTCACTTATTTGTCTTCCGATTTTAAATACCGGGTTCAATGAAGTCATTGGCTCCTGAAATATATAGGATATGTCATTTCCTCTTATTTGTCTTATTCTTTCATCGGATACCTTGAGCATATCCTCGCCGTTTAACAGTATTTCACCGCCAACATATTTTCCGGGAGGTGTTTCAACCAGACGAGCTATGGACATTGATGTAATGCTTTTGCCGCAACCTGATTCACCTACGATGCCAAGGGTTTCTCCCTTGTTTACGTAGAAGCTCACATCATCGGCAGCCTTTACAACGCCTCTTTCCGAATAAAAATATGTTTTGAGGTTCTTAACCTCTAATAATTTTTCCATAATCCACCCACCTACCTCTTCATCTTCGGGTCAATTGCATCACGCAGACCATCACCCAATATATTGAAACACATAACAGATACAAAGATGCTGATTCCAGGCGGAATCCAATACCACCATTTAGATTTAATTACTATTATGTCCCTTGCCTCTTGAATCATATTACCCCATGAAGGTGTGGGAGGAGAAACTCCGAGACCGAGGAAGCTCAGGGATGTTTCGGTCAAGATAACACTTGCCATTCCTAATGTTGCATATACTATAACATATGCAAGTACGTTTGGAAGCAGATGCTTGAATATTCTTTTCACGTCACTTATTCCAAGAGCCTCACATGCTTCCATGTATTCCATTTCTCTCAATGTAAGTATTTGTCCTCTCACTATACGAGCGATGCTGGGCCAGCTCAAAAGTGCAAGAACAAGGATCAGTGTTGGTATGCTATTTCCCAATACTGAGCTTATGGTTATACATATCATCATNNTGCAAGGCTTCCCAAAACAATACCTATGGTGCATTCCAATGTAACAACTGCCAATGCAACTCCGAGAGATATTCTGCCTGCATAGAACAGCCTTGTAAACAGGTCTCTTCCTATTTTATCTGTTCCAAGCAGGTGAGTGCTGCTCGGAGCCTGGTCTCTGTACTGTTTTTCCATGTTTGTTCCCTCTATGGAATATGGAGAAACAGCAGGGATTATTACACATAGTCCTATTATTATAACAAGTATTACTAAGCTTACCATTGACATTCTGTTTTTTCTCAGTCTGTGAACAACGTCGCCCCAGTATGAGCGTTCCTTACTTACATTGCCTGCTTTTTTATTTTCATATATGCTGCTATTTGTCATGGCTGCCTCCCTTAATCATATCTTATTCTCGGGTCTGCCACAGCATACAGTATGTCAGCAACAAGTGCGCCTATAAGTGTGAGGAATGCAAGCATTGCATTTATTCCGAGAATTAAAGGATAGTTTCGGGTCATGGTTGCTTCGATGGTTATTTTTCCAAGACCGGGAAGACCAAATATACTTTCCGTTATTACCGCACCCGACAACAAGGCGGGTATCTGATTACCTAACAGTGTTATGATGGGTATTGACGCATTGCGGAAAGCGTGACGGTAAATAACGACTTTTTCTTTGAGTCCCTTTGCGCGTGCCGTCCTTATATAGTCTTGCTTGATAACTTCAAGCATGCTTGAACGTGTGTAGCGCATGAAGCTGGCAGTGGAACCGAGCCCTAAGACTATACTTGGAAGCACAAGGTGCCAAGATATATCCTTAAACTTTTCCCAAAAAGTCGGATTGAATAAAAGAGGGTTTTCAAGACCGAACAATGGGAATAGCTGTACATCCACCGCAAAATTTTTCAACAGCAAAAGACCAAAGAAAAATGACGGTATACTTATGCCAATCAATGAAAATACAGTCAGGGCATTATCTGCAAAGCTGTATTGCTTAGTTGCACTTATAATACCAATAGGCACTCCAAGGAGCACCGAAATTGCCAGTGATACAAGAGATAATAGCAGTGTTGCACCCATATAGTCCTTCATTACAGCTGTAACAGGTTTTTTATGAGTGATTGAATATCCTAAATTTCCTTTTAAAGCTTCTCCTATCCAGCTTATGAACCTTTCATGCCAAGGTCTGTTTAGGCCAAGCTTTTCTATTAATTCCGCCTTTTGTTCAGGGGTTGCTTTAGGGTTCATCATGTTTGAAGCCGGAGTTCCCGGAGCCATTTCAAGTATTATAAATAAAATAAGCAGTATTCCCAGCATTACGGGAATCATCTGCAAAATACGACGAATGATGTAATTTTTCATTTTTAACCCTCCTTTTAACATTTAAAATGCAGGGAGGGTAAACCCCTCCCGCATATCAGGCATTCAATTGATATTTGTTACTCAATTGATATATTTTTTATAACATCCGTCCATTTTGCATATGTTCCTAAATCCATGCCTTTAACTCTGGTGTTAATACCCCAAAGCTCTTTTCTGTAAGCAATTATAATATGAGGTATTTCCTCATTCATTATAGCAGCCCACTCCTTGTATATTTCGGATCTCTTAGCTGTATCAAATTCTGCTTTACCTTTTTTAACAAGTTCCATTGCTGCTGCATTCGTGTAGCCTGAAGAGTTGAAGCCGCCCGCTACATATGCATCGTCATCAAACAGTGCACCTGTCGGGTCTGGGTCGATGCTTAGAACGAAGCCCATTGTGTAAATATCGAAATCCTTGTCTGCCGGTTCGGGGTCCATTGTACGTGAAACAACTGTATCAAAGTCCATTAATTCTATTTTTAAATCAACTCCAAGCTGTTTCCACGTATCTGCTGCCATACCTGACAGAGTTCCCGGCCATGATGAATCAGTATAAACCAGCCAGTTTACGCTGAACTTCTGACCATCCTTGTAACGGAAGCCGTCAGAACCCATTTTCCAGCCAGCCTCATCCATCAATTGACCTGCTTTTTCCATATCAAATTTGTATGGGTTCAAGTCTGACGCATCAGGGAATGCCCATGATGATGGAGAAATAGGAGCCATACCAACCTCTGCCAGACCTTCACCATACTGAGCATCTATGAAGGACTCTCTGTCCAATGCATACATAAGAGCCTGCCTTACTTTAACATCTGCAAGCTGAGGTCTTGTGCAGTTAAAGCACNNAGCCAAGTTATCCTTGCTTGATGCTATTTGAGCGAAGTCTATTTGGTTTGTCTGAAGTGCAGCGAGAATACTTTCATCAGGAACTTCACTTACCAATACGCCGTCAATTTTAGCCGCATTTGCGCTATCCCAGTAATTTTGGTTCTTTACAAGCTTTATAAACTGCTTTGGCGCATAGCTGTCAAATGTCATTACATGAGAACCGAGCGGTTTTTCGTTCAACGCGAGGAAATCTTCCCACTTGTCAAATTTGTAATAGTGCTTTGGCATAATTCCGTATATAAAGCATTCAATATTTGCAGGTGCTGCCTTGTCGTCAGCAAATGTAAAGGATAATGTTTTCCTGTCAATTATTTTAATGGCATCAAATGTAGCCTTTGCGCCCGAATGGAACTCATCATATCCCTTCATGGAGCTTACTGCATATGCTCTCGGACCATTGTAGTCAGGGCATGCTATTGTTTCGTATGTAAAAGCAACGTCCTCCGTAGTTAAAGGTGTTCCGTCTGAGAACTTGATGCCGTCTTTTAATGTAAAGGTATAGGTCATNNCATATTCACCTTCACTGTTGTTTATTGTCAGTGCTTCAAACAATACACTTGTGATATAATCATCATAAGTAGTATCTGCCATAATAGGGTTAAATACTCCTGAGAAGCCGGTTCCTCCCATCTTTAAAATTTTGTCTGCCTTGATTTCTTCTTTAGGTGTTTCCGTCTTTGGTTGCTCCGGTGTGCCGCTTTGCTCTTTAGTACCGCACCCTGCAAACGATATCAGTGCCATAGCAACAACCAGAATTAATGATAATAATTTTTTGGTTTTCATGATTTACCCCCTGATTTTATTTTCCCATATTGGGAATTATAGAGATGCCGATTCAGCATAACTATTATAATGACATTATATCTGCTTTTCCATATTCAGTCAATGTGTTAATGAATATTTACCTCATATTGACGCAGCATTCTAATTATTTTCTTGATAATTCGCGACATATTAATTATAATAGATATATCATATTTTATCGGAGACTGAAATGAACTTTAGAGAGATTGCTTTAAACCTACATAAAAATAACGTAGTTGCTGATTTTCACCTTGACCTGGCGGGAGAAATTTACAACAGATATCTTGCCGGAGAGCGAGAAGTAATTAAAAACAGATATCTTGCCAATTTTAAAAAGGGCGGATTCAATATTATCGTATCATCTTTGTATATAGATGATATATTTTTGCCCGAAATGGCTTTGAGAGCTGCTCTTGACCAGATAAGCGCCCTTATGGAGGACATTGAAAGCTGTGATGGTGAAGTGGTTCTTGTAAAGACAAAGGAACAGCTTCAAAATGTAATTAAGGAAGATAAAATAGGTATAATATTGTCATTTGAAGGACTGGAACCAATAGGAAGAGATATTAAGCTTCTTAGGATTTTTTATGAATTGGGGGTAAGAGCAGCGGGGCTTGTATGGAGCAGACGTAATTATGTTGCCGATGGATGCAGCTTCAATCCTGTGGAAGAAGGGCAAAGAGGCGGACTTACGAAATTTGGTGTGGACGTTGTAAGGAAGATGGAAGAAATGAGCATGTTGGTTGACGTGAGCCACCTTAACGACGAAGGTTTCTGGGATGTGGTGAAATTTACAAATAAGCCATTCATAGCATCTCATTCAAATGTAAGAAATATACACGGCAGAATGCGAAACCTTACAGACGAACAGATAAAGGCAGTAGCTGAAAGAAACGGTGTAATCGGAATCAATGCATACAAAACCATAGCAGGATTCAATACCGGAGAGGACCCCATAAAAAAACTGGCGGACCATACGGAGTATAGGGTTAAATTGGTTGGTGCCTCACATGTGGGCTATGGATTTGACCTGTGTGGAAGCTATTATGACAGTGAAATGAAATTTAAGTTTGAGATAAACACCAGTGACGGACTTGCTTCACATGAAGAGGCTGTGCTGATTACAGAAGAGCTTTTGAGAAGAGGAATGTCTGAAGAAGAGGTCAAATTAATTATTGGCGGAAACTTTTACAGAATTTTCAATGATGTTCTTCAATAGACATAGAAACGGATGTGCGTAAATGAATAATTTTGTTAAGAGACTGATAGCGCCTTTTGCAAACAAACTCAAGAATGAATATTCTAACATGAATATTTTTATGAAGGAATGGGTTATGCCTGTTGTGATTGCGCTTGTAATTGTCTTGCTTTTAAATAAATTCATATTTA
>DOON01000017.1:317-9402 GCA_003514865.1 Clostridiales bacterium | reverse complement strand
AAGCGCTATATGATGAATTCAGACATCGATGTACTTTATTAAAAAAAGAAGGCAAGTTATGAATGTTAATATTGAAATGATACCATCATATAAAGTTGCTTATATGAGAAGAACAGGCCCATACGGTCCAGAAAATGTTCAAATAATGGAACAATTAAAAAGATGGGCCAGGGAAAAAAACATATTTAATGAAAGTTCAATCATATTGGGGATTGCCCAAGACAACCCTCAGTTCACGGAACCTAAAGATTGTCGTTATGACACATGCTTAGTTGTTTCTGATGAATTTGATATTGATAATACGTATATTAATTTTGGAGAAACTATTGGCGGAAAATATTGTGTATTTAAAATAAGTCATACGGCAGATGCTGTGCAAAAAGCATGGATGGGGATATTTCCAGAGTTATCAAAGAGAAATTATAAAATTGATGATAGAAGACCTATTCTTGAACGTTATGCAATGCAAATGATAAGTGAGCATTATTGCGAAATTTGTGTACCAATATTATAAAAGAATATTAAATTANNAAATTACAGACTATTATGTAAGGGAGAGTACGAATTAAGATGAATGGTTTTTTATTATTGATACCATTTTTGCTGATAAGGTTTGGACTTTTATCAATTATAGATAAAGATGCGATAAAACGTGCGGCTTATTTCCCACCAATGTATGGAAATGAGATGTTAGCATATTGGATATATCAGATCTCAAATATTGCAATATTTGTGTTCTTATTTTTCCTTACAGTTATAATAGAGTTTTCTTGGCTATTCTACATAGGAATAATAGTCTATATACTTGGATTAATATTGTGTGCAATTTCAGTAATAAATTTTGCTGCCCCTTCCAATGGGAGATTTAATTATAATGGGCTTTACCGCTGCTCTCGTAATCCCATGTATGTATCGTATTTTATATATTTTGCAGGGTGTGCTTTACTGACACAATCACTGGCTCTATGTGGAATAATCTTAATATTTCAAATAACTTCACATTGGATTATTCTTTCTGAGGAAAGATGGTGCATTGAGAAATTTGGGAAAGAGTACAAGCAATATATGAAAAAGGTTAGACGATATATTTAATGTCCCTTTATGGATGATGCTATTCAAGATTATGTTGAAGAATATAGCAGAGAAATACAAGATCTTTTTTTTGAATTACGGAAACTTTTAAAGTGTTCCTTATGAGATAGAAGAAAGGTTATAGGCAAAATTACCGAGCTTTTATGTCGGAAATAAGTTTGTGAGGTTTATCCCTTTTAAGGATCATATAATGTTGAATCTGCAGCAGTTATTAAATACAAATCTTTTCTGGAGCAACATAAGATTACTCCTAAATGTATGTTGCAGATTTATTTAAATCAGGAAGTACCGTATACAACCTTGCAATCGATTTTTATAGAGTCATTAATATAGATAAATCAGGTGGTATTTAAATGATTTTTATTTATCGAAGAAGGTTATATTCCATCCGTATGACCTGAAAAATTTCTACGAATCCATCTTCTTCCATAGTATAATGTATAGTATAAAATTAATTAACAAACAGGAATTTGTCGGGTAGTCTTGAACTGTGGGAATTTATAAACTGTGTGGCAGGAGGAGATAAAAAAATGTTAAAAGCGACACCGAATTTTCATTTTAGATGTCAATGCAAGCAAGCTATTGAACTATACAGACAAGCTTTTGGAGCGGAAGTAAAAGAATTGCTTTGTAATTCTGATGCAAATTTGCAAGATTATCAGGTAAAGGATGTAAGTCATAAAGAATTAGTATACCATGCGGAAATTTATATCGGCAATCAACGGATGTTCCTTTCAGATTTGTTAGATGATACGATTCCCGCTGGGAATACATTGTCCCTAGTAGTCACCTTTGAGATGGCAGCTGACGTTAAGAAAGCCTATGAAATAATTAAAGATGGTGCTACCTTGATTAGTCCTATGACAAATACAACATACAGCTCCTGCTTTGTTTCCCTGATTGATAAATTTGGCATGCGCTGGGAATTGATGACTGAGCAAACGGAGAGATGAATCATAGCTAATAAGTATAACATGAGCTGGAAAATTTCAATTTGTCAAATACTTTTAGACTATTAATTATTTAATAACACGAGACTAACAAGAATTTTGAAAGTTTAAGCTTAATAAATGGTGAGAAAGATGAATGATAATGATAAAAGCGAACTGATTTTGAACTTAGACAAATTGCACACAACTGATTTAGGTATAGAACGAATTAAAAGAAATCTTTGTTTAGATGTAGATGATGTTATTAGTTGGTGTAGGGAAAAAGTCGAGGAACATGATAGCAGCATAATCAGGAAAGGGAAGAATTGGTACATAGACGCAGGTGATTGTAAAATAACAGTTAATGCTTATAGTTATACGATAATTACGGCTCATAAATTAAAAAATAAATAAGTTACAATGTACGGGGTGAACATAAAGAGCAGATAGATTAGAATAGAGGATTTAGGAAGCAGGTTCAGGTTCGTAATGAGCGGAATACGAGAGGAGAGGCATCGAATGAGAGTTGGAGTTTTTCAGTTCCCAGGCAGCTCAAATATAACTGAAAATTATAAATATATTATCAGAGCCATTGAAGAAGCAGCTGAAAATAAAGTCAGGATTCTTGTTTTTCAAGAATGTGCGGCTTGTGGATACCCGCCTGTTGAAACACCTGAAATCGAAAATATTGATTTTGAACTTTTGAACTCAGTTATTATTAAAGTCCGATTACTTGCAAAAGAAAATGATATGTATATTGCTTTGGGTACAATCAGAAAAGAATCCTCTAAGTATTACAACTCACTTCTTTTAATAAATTCTGATGGTGATGTTATAGGGAATTATGATAAGCGGATATTATGGGGATGGGATTTAGATAATTTTACAAAGGGAAATACGCAAGGCATATATGAAATTGACAATATTAAGGTAGGATTTCGAATTTGTTATGAAGTTAAATTTCCTGAAAGCTTTAGGGAGTTGTTTAAGTCGAATGTAGAATTATGTTTTGTTAGCTTTTGTGATGTTTTAGAAAATGATTCGACTGAAAGATATAATATAATTAAATCTGCTCTGGTTACAAGGGCTTTAGAAAATACAATGAATGTAATATCTGTCAACAGCATATCCAAATATCAGACGGCACCAACGGTGGTAATCAATTTTAATGGAAATATCGTAGATGAAGCACCAAGAAATCAAGAGTACATGATTGTTTATGATTATAAGTCTCCAGTAATAAATTTTAAGACCAAAGGGCAAATTCAAAATTCTCTTGAATTACTTGGGAGCACAAGGGGTTTAGTACAAGATGGAATGGAGGTATCTTAGAAAACGAAATTATTGTGGATGGGATAGTTGAACAAAGGTTTTGGATAGAAATTNNATTATCGTGTAGTTCGAATAATACATTATTTGAGGTATATTTGGGATGAATATAATAATAAGGAAAGAGCAAGAGAAGGATTATAGAGAAGTTGAAGTAATTACAAGGGAAGCATTTTGGAATCATCATACTCCTGGATGTGATGAGCATTATCTTGTACATATTATGAGAAAATCACCGTCCTTTGTAAGGGAGTTAGATTATGTTGCGGTTGAGGATAACAGAGTAGTTGGGAATATTATGTATATAGAAACCTATATTCTTGGTGACGATAATAGAAAGCATCCTGTATTATGCTTTGGTCCTATTTCAGTTTTGCCGGAATATCAAGGCAAGGGAATCGGCTCAAAGCTGATTGAACACACGAAAATTATAGCTAAAGACTTGGGCTATAAGGCTATTTTGATTTTCGGGGATCCCGAGTTTTATAAGAGAGTAGGCTTCATAAGTGCGGAAGCGTATTCTATAGGAACATCATGGAACACGTATGCAGTGCCTTTACTAGCTTGTGAGTTAGTGACGGGTGCTCTTACAGGATGTAGAGGGAGGTTTTTTGAGGGTGAAATATATGAAATAGACAAAGAAAAGGCAGAAGCGTTTGATAAAAATTTTGTACCAAAAGAAAAAGTGTCAGGACTTTCTTCTCAGAAAAGATTTTCGGAGCTTGTTTCTATGAATAAACCAAGATTATGAGTAAAGCTATAAATTTACAATTGACCTATGTTAATTTTATGAGTAGAGATATTTGTATGTGAGCGCATAATTTAGGAGCTGAGGCAATTTTGTTTTACCACAGCTCTTATCGTGTATTTGGTATGTATTAACGCTCTTAAAACTCAAAATCCACAGTTACGGAGGCTTCTATGTTTATATTGCCGGGAACTATGGGGGTGGGGGATGCAAGTTCACGCCTGAAAAGTGGAGGAGCAAATTGGCTGCTGTTTTCTACGATTCTTACCGGAATAGGCTCAGAGCGAATACCAAGGTTCAACGCTATTGATTTTGCTTTTTGTATTGCATTCATAACGGCCATGTTGAGCGCCTGCTGGTAGTAATAATCTCTGTTTGATACGTCAAATGAAATTAATTCGATTACATTTGCACCGGAATTAACTGCGGTGTCAATTATGGTACCTGCCATATCAAGGTTGGGGGTCCTGATTTCAAGGATATTCCTTACGTNNCATCTTCGAAACTGAATGCCCTATCGATTGCGTATTGTAATGTTTTAATGTCTGAAACCCCTATGCGCTGCATAGACTGGATTATTGACTGTGCTATGCGTGCATTTTCTGACTGTATTTCAGCTAAGTTTTCTCCTCGTGTCTGTGTTCCAAGATTAATAACAGCAATATTGGGAATAACAGAAGATTGGCCGTTTCCGGTCATTGTCATTATTTTGCTATGCGCATTGTTGTCGGAATAATAATTTGTCATAATATTACCTCCATGGATTTTGTTTGCCATACTGCAATGAGTTCTAAGCAAACTTGTGAAACGAGACGGCAATTTATTATATGTTGCAGAATAGAGAGGGTAACTATTTTACTATAAAATCAACCTAATAGAAGGTGGGCTTTTGTCACCCCACTGATATACATGGAAGAGGGGTGATTTATAATTGCTTCACCCTGCCTCCGCCATCTGCCTTGGACAGGTACATCGCTTTATCAGCACGGTTTAAGGCGTCAGAATAATCAGTATCATCGTCCTTAAAGTGAGAAACTCCTATAGAGATAGTTATACTTAGGCTATTTGCTCCGTTGCTTGTTTTGAGCCGCAGGGAAGAGACTGCTTCCAGTATTTTTTCCATAATACAGACCGTACTTTCTTCATTAGCCACACGGAAAACCCCAACAAATTCGTCCCCGCCCCAACGGAACTCGTCATCCGAGCTTCGGATGGATTTGTAAACGGCCGGCACAATTTCTTTTAAAATCCGATCCCCTTCAGAGTGCCCATAGCAGTCATTTATATTTTTGAAATTATCAATATCGAAAAGCATAACTGCGATACTATGCTTAGGTTCATCGAGCTGAAATACCCTGAATGCTTCCTGTAAATAGTTCGTTCCAAATCTGCGGCTCTTTGCATTGGTNNACAAGAGTAAGGCAGGAAATCACAACAATGAGCAGTATAACAAAGAGCTCTATCATTTTCGACAAAGCCATGGTTTTGCTTGCCTTGCTTGTCTGGTAAATATATTCCTCCAACTCATTGTTCTGGACACCCATGGCGATAACCCAGTCATATTCTTTATAGAGTTTGGCATAGGTTAGTTTTTCAGAGATATTATCACTGTTGAGTTCCTTGAAATAATAACTGAAAAACAGCTCGCCATCCTTTTTAATGCCCTCCAGCTCAGTTAGATAGGGATGGTTTCCTTTTATATCCTCCATATCGGTGGATAAATGCATTCCCTCGGTTTCGGGCAGGTTTGGGTGAATCCGACGGATAGCATAGTCTTTGCCGCCATTATAGTTGAGAATCTCGTTGACCCAGATGTAAGAATCATTCTCAAAGCTAAGTTTCTTAATTTTAGTCGTCATTGCCGTTTTTATAGTATCTTCCACATACTCCTTGCTAAAGCCGAACAGGCAAGAAGCATTTTTATAGCGAATGATTCTGTAATGGGACATAAGCGGCTTGATTTTTTCTATTGTGGAAGCAATGTCATGTTCGAAATAACCTGCGGGATCGTATAGGATGGTGTCGCTATCCTCCCAGACGAACGCAGTCCACTTAGGCACATGACTTCCCTGACGGAAATCCGTAATAATGTTTTGCATGTAATCATCGCATACAAGACTTCTTGCAGAATAGACCTCATAACGCTGATCTACCACATCCTTGTAGTGATTTGCTTCGATAGACCTCGCTGTTTCAAGTTCTTGAATCAGATTATCCACGGTGTTTTTCAGGAAAGTCTTTTTAAGTTCAACTATTGAGGATCTTGTCTCGTTTGTGTATATTTCACCAATCTGCAGATAGAAAAACAAATAAAAAAGACTGATTACAATGCAGATAAGGGTTATGATTGCAATGGAAACAATCCTGTACCGATGACTATCCGTTAACCATAGATGTGTCGGGTTTTGCTGATAACTTTTTTCATATTTCATATTTGATTTTATCTTACTCATATCTTGCCCCTTATGCAAATGATCCAGAGCTTAAACTTTGTTTGCCTTCGATCAACTGGATAAACAACTTTGCTATTCGGGTCAAACTGTGTGCCTGCATTCTGTTTAATTTCTTTTATTGCATCGTCACAAGACAGAGCTTTGTGATATACCTCCGGATATTTCTTGGGTTTGCTTTATATTACTAAAGTGTACCATATTTTGTTTTACATATCGACAAATTTCGAACAAATTTCATATGTATCTATAGCTTTTTTTCATGGGGTTTCGCAGAAACATAAATTGCAGAGCATGAAGCAACAATTTTTTTGTTTTCTCTTCGTATGCTTTGCGTATGATGAGTATAGATTTTTTATATTGATGATTAAGATGCCGATTATGGGATAAAACTATTGCATACGGCTGATTTATATATTATTATTGTGGTAAAAACTTATACAACGGAGGAGTATTATGAAATTTCTATGGACAACGATTTTAGTTAATGATATGGAAGAAACATTAAAGTTTTATCAGGAGGTAGTTGGACTGAAGCTTGACAGAAGGTTTAATGCGGGACCAGGCATGGAAATATGCTTTTTAGGCGAGGATGATACTAAAATTGAATTGATACATAATGAAAGAGTTAAACATGTTGATGCAGGAAATGCTGTTACGCTGGGGTTCAGGGTTGATTCTGTGGATGACATGATAAAGTTCGTGGGAGAAAGAGGAATAGAAGTTAAGACAGGACCTGTTCAGCCCAATCCTAATGTAAAATATTTCATTGTGCAGGATCCAAATGGAGTAAAGGTTCAGTTTGCTGAGCAAATTAAGTAAATAGTCATTGGACGGAAGGCATTAACACGCCAATCTTCCGTTCAGGATGACTTATAATCGAACGGAGATAATATGAATAAAGACTGGAAAAAGAATATAGTTTTATTTTTGATGAGTCAGACAATTTCATTGTTTGGTACGTCATTGGTTCAATATGCGATAATGTGGCATATAACCCTCAAGACACAATCAGGGCTGATGATGACCATATCTATAATTTGCGGGTTTCTGCCCATGTTTATTCTCTCACCTTTTGCGGGTGTGTGGGCGGACCGCTATAACAGAAAAAATTTAATTGCGCTGGCGGATTCGTTTATTGCACTGGCAACGCTTGTATTAGCAGTACTGTTTTATTTTGGACATGATTCCATAATGCTGCTGTTTGTTGCTTCAGCCATAAGGGCTCTTGGCTCGTCTGTTCAGGCTCCTGCCGTAAATGCATTTATACCTCAGCTTGTGCCTGAGGATAAGCTTACAAAGGTAAATGCAGTCAACGGAAGTGTGCAGTCCATGGTAACATTGCTCTCTCCCATGGTCAGCGGGGCATTGCTGACTATCGCGGATATTGAGGTTATATTTTTGATTGATGTTTTCACGGCTGCAATTGCCGTGACGATAGTTACGCTGCTCCTGCACACAAAGCCTCATGCTAAGGCAATGGAAAGGCAAGAAGTGGGTTATTTCAATGATATGAATGAGGGAATTAAATATATAAGGGAGCATGAGTTTCTGAAAACATATTTTGTGTTTTTAGCATTGTTTCATGTTATGATGGCTCCGGCGGCCTTTCTTACGCCCCTTCAGACAGCAAGAACCTTCGGTGACGATGTATGGAGGCTGACTGCTATAGAGATGGCATTTTCCGTGGGGATGACTCTGGGGGGACTGACAATAGCATACTGGGGAGGCTTCCGGAATAGAGTACATACAATTGCGCTTGCCTGCATGATCATGGGCGGATGTACGGTTGCANNATTTACATTTTCTTTATGGGGCTGTTCGGGGTAGCGATGCCGATTTTAAACACGCCCGGAATGGTGTTGCTGCAGGAAAAGGTTGAGCCAAACTTCATGGGAAGGGTATTCAGCATTTTAGGTATGATATCAAGCATAATGATGCCTTTTGGAATGCTTGTATTCGGACCTGTGTCTGATTTTATAAAAATTGAGTGGCTGCTTCTGGGAACAGGGGCGGTTATTGTTGCAATATCATTTTTATTTGTAAACAACAATGTTTTGATTGAAGCAGGAAAGTCCTTGGTCAAAGATAATTTTCCGGAAGGCGGTGACGGCGATTAATGGATATTATCAGGAAGCACCTTGCAGGGCTTGAGAAAAAAGAGCAAAAGATATTAAATAAAAAACAGGGCGTAATAGAGGGAAATTTGAAGCCCATAGTTAAAAGGGTCGAATCTAAAGTTCCTGAGGCCGTGAAAAAATCCCTTGATAAAGCATTTTATAAATCGTTTCAGATAGTGTTTGAAAAAGGAACACGCTATATCGAAAAGCTGTACAATAAAAATAAAATACAGGTTGACCACATTGTGCATGACTATGTTATTAACAGTAAACTGGATAGCAGGAGCATTAAAGATATTGATAAGCGTGCGCAGAAAAGCAAGCTGCTGAATACGTCCATATCTGTCCTGGAGGGAGCCGGCGTGGGTTTTCTCGGAATGGGTCTTCCTGATGTTCCGCTGCTCACGGCGGTGATAT
>DOON01000017.1:0-155 GCA_003514865.1 Clostridiales bacterium | reverse complement strand
TTGGTGAGTGAGACTGTGATTTTTAATGTAAATTTAATTATGAAATTTATATGCTGCTATGATATAATCATGACGAAGTACAGAAGTAAAGTAGGTAAAAAATGTTAAGGATTGCTATTTGTGATGACGAAAAAACAATTTGCAGACAGCTTGAG
>DOON01000286.1 GCA_003514865.1 Clostridiales bacterium | reverse complement strand
AATAATAGGTGCGGGTGCAGCAGAGGGAGCAATCGATGCTTCCAATATCCTGAAGCCTACTCTGGCAAGAGGAGAGCTTCAGGTAGTGGGCGCAACAACATTGGATGAATACAAAAAGCACATTGAGAAGGATGCCGCACTTGAAAGAAGATTCCAGCCTGTGACTGTGGATGAACCCAGTGTGGAAGATACGGTAAAAATTCTTAATGGCCTGAGAGACAAATACGAGGCTCACCACAAGGTTGCCATAACCGATGAGGCAATTGAGGCAGCCGCAAAATTATCCCACAGATATATATCGGACAGATTTCTTCCCGACAAGGCAATAGACTTAATTGATGAAGCCGCATCAAGAACAAGGCTGAAATCCTCAACGGCCCCAAAAAGCTTAAAGGAGCTTGAGGATAAAGTAAAGGAAGTCAAGGCTGAAAAGAAAGCAGCAATAAACAATCAGGATTTTGAAAAGGCTGCCTCCTTCAGGGATGAAGAAAAGAAACTTTCTGAAGAGCTCGACAAGCAAAAGAAGCTGTGGGCAGCTAAAAATTCAAAGGATTCTCAGATTGGATATGAAGAAATTGCAGATGTTGTTTCACAGTGGACCGGAATCCCCGTTAAAAAGCTGCAGGGAGAAGAGTCTGAAAGGCTGCTGAATATGGAAGAAATCCTGCACAAGAGAGTTATAGGTCAGGAGCCGGCAGTTGAGGCGCTGGCAAAAGCCATAAGGAGGTCCAGAGTAGGACTGAAGGACCCTAAAAAACCAATAGGCTCATTCATATTCTTAGGACCTACGGGAGTAGGAAAGACAGAACTTTCAAAAGCGCTGGCAGAATCTATGTTTGGTGATGAAAATGCCATGATAAGAGTTGATATGTCAGAATATATGGAAAAGCACTCTGTATCAAAGATTGTGGGTTCTCCTCCGGGATATGTTGGATTTGACGACGGTGGTCAGCTTACTGAAAAAATCAGAAGAAAACCATACTCCGTCATCCTGTTTGACGAAATAGAAAAAGCGCATCCGGATGTATTCAACATACTTCTCCAGATACTTGATGACGGAAGGCTTACGGATGCCAAGGGAAGAACTGTTGACTTTAAAAATACCGTCATAATCATGACGTCAAACGTAGGCGCAAGCACAATCAAGAAGCAGAGAACATTAGGTTTCAGCTCCGGCACCTCAGATGAGGAAAAAGATGAGTATGAAAAAATGAAGGAAAATGTAATGGCTGAATTGAAGAGGACCTTCAGGCCTGAATTCCTTAACCGCATTGACGAAATAATAGTGTTCCACTCACTCAACAAGGAACACATTAAAAGTATTGTTTCACTGNNATAATCTTTCAGGCCGTCTTGAGCAGATGAATATAAAAATCGAGCTTGATGACAAAGCTAAGGAGCTGCTTGCCGACGAGGGCTTCGACCCGGTATATGGAGCAAGACCTCTGCAGAGAGCCATAAGAAGAAAAATCGAAGACAGACTCTCAGAAGAGCTCCTGAAAGGAACAATAGAAAAGTCCGACACAATAAAAATAAGCGCAGATGAAAAGGACCTGATTTTCAGCAATGAAAAATAATAATATATAGGAGGCACGGAATACCGGCCTCTATTTTTTTGAGAAAATTCTGTAACTTTTTTGAAAAAAGTCTGTCTATATAGGTAGTACGTACAAATCAGGGCAGGAAGGTGATGCGTTGAAAGAGGAATTTGAAATTGCATACGAAAACTATAGAAATGTGGTGTATACATATTTGTATCATCTTTCTTATGACCATTTCCTTGCCGAGGATATCTCACAGGAAGTGTTTTTAAAGGTGTATTCCGGAATTAAGCATTTCAGAGGTGAGAGCAGCCTTAAAACATGGATTTTGAAGATAGCGCGCAATACATATATAAATCATACGAGAAAGGCTAAAGAGAAGACATCGCCACTGAGTGAAGCTGAGGCTGTGGAATCACTTGAAAATCCAGAGAATGAGGCCATAAACAGTGAAAGAGCCGTTACTATAATCAAAGCATTAAAACAGCTTCCTNNTTCAAGCAAATATTTTCAGAGCTGGGAGGAATGGATAATGTCATGTGAGTTTGATGAAAAAGCACGTTGGTATTGTGATAATTTCAATAAAATAATAGAAATTGAGGAGCATATTTCAGAATGTGAGGAATGCAAAAAGTTGCTGGATGCAAGAACGGAACAGATCGAGCTTCCGAAGGCAGAAATACCGGATGAAAATACGTCACTGCTTAAAAAGGTTTTAAAAAGAAAGAGGTCAGAAAAAAGAATACTTATTTTTTGCATCGTAGGAATGTTTATGGGATTTTTCTCACATATGTATGTGCATCAGAGTATATTTGCAGTGAAGCTTATTATGGCAATTCCTTATAAGCTTGCTGAAATGTTTTTTTTGTACATAAGCCCTGAAACGCATATATATATGAACTACCGGAATGTCAGCGGGAGTATATTCGTTAAATTCCAAACTCTGATTCATATTGCAATGTTAATCTTACCAAGCATTATCGGAGGATGCATATATGGAAGTATAGGGTATGTAACAGAGAGCAGGGATATATTTACGCTTAAAAAATTTGCAGTGTTTATTTTTAAATGGGCTGCAGCCGCAATAATATGTATAGCCGCAGCATTTGGTGTGTATAGGTATGCTTCGGATGCTTCCTATAAGTTTGAGGATGTTACAAGCTTTGAGATATCCTATTCATCAGACGGGAAAAATTATGACAATACCTATACGGTTTATAAGGATGACAGCAGCAGAAAGTATGATATCTTAGTTCGTGGACTCAATGAAAGAAAAGGTATGGGGAGGACATATTTAAACGATAGAGACGGACTGCTCCCAATAAGCATTTCAGGAAAATTCAATTTTACAATAAGTGCATTGCTTGACACTGAAGATAACCTTATTTATCTGGATAACGGAGACGTATATATGCTGCCTGAAAGTTTTGCTGATGCATGCGTGAGTACAAAAGCCATAGGAGGATACTATGATTAAGCTTAAAACATATTTTAATGAATATAATCGAGATATGATATTTGCATCGATTGCCGGAATTCTCATAATGTTTATATTCAGGAGAAGACTTGAAGTTCCCATATATAGGTTCCTGATGGTGCTCAGCCCCGTTGTGCCTGATATTTTTATTCCTGACCATTATCCGGATGCTGTGTGCTTAGTTATTGGAGCAGCAGTAGGATTGTGTGCATATATGATATGGAATAGAAAAGGAATACGCGCTGTAAAAAGGTTGCTGGGCGGGGCAATTGCAGGAGTGGCTTTAATCAGTATTGCGTTCTTCATGCAAACTACATATATAAGCCAACAGCTTAAAAAGCCCATAGAGGAGTTGAAGAAAGACAGCATATACTTGCCAACAGAGATGGATATTTCTACAAAGGAACGGCTGATGGTGGGTGATGCCAACCACGGTACAGGGAAAAGCAGATCCCTGAAGTTAGAGGAGGGCAGCGATGAATTAGAGGCAATTTATTATGGAATTCAGGGCCTAAGCAATGCTGTGTCATATGATTCTCCTTTTGATAATGACTATACCATCAGCATTATTTATAAGAATAATAAAATATATAAGTCAAGATGGCTTAGGACAGATGAAGAATATGCATATGAAAGTCTGAGCGGCAGGGGGGGCACCATAGGGAGGATCAAGTATGATGCGGAGGTACTTTGCTCAAGAGTACACGAGGCTATGGGAACATTCAGAGACTTCGAGAATTATAAAAAAGAGGGTTTTTCAGCTGTGTGGTTTAATGAGATGTTTTCGGGAGGAGATGCAAATTATACAGATATTGTTGATACAGAGCTGCTGTTGGCCAAAATGACGGCTCCTCAGAACTATATCCCAGACAATGAGGAAAATGAATATTACAGTAAATTTTTCATGGGTAGAACAATCACACATAAAGATGGGGATATTATTGCAATTTCATATTCTTCTAAAACAGACCAATACGAATATAAGGACGTAATGCTTTATGACAGATCTGAAAAGTTGCTTATTTTTAAAGACAAAGATAATATTATGAGATTCGTGAAGCAGGATTTGGATTCATTGTTTAAGTAAACTATTATAAATTATCCACATGGCACAACCGCTCAATAGCTTGTTACAGCTATTGAGCGGTATTTTTACAATTTACGTTGATTCTTTTTATAATTGCTTTGGGATTCTAAAATTATATTGTTTACTATTTCCATAATATCCTCTGTGTAGGAGCGGTAGGGCTCGGACAGGAGAGGGGCTGTTTCTGCTGAAATATTACCGAACAGGAGGTAATCAGAAGAAATGTCAAAGTTTGAGCATATTTTATAGAGAGTTGCTACAGACATTCCTTTTTTACCATTTTCAATTTCGGCGAGAAATTGTGGCGAAATACCTGCCTTTTCTGCGAATCCTTCACGAGTCATTCCTAATTTTTCTCGCTGCTTTCGCACACGTTTACCAATTTGAAGCATAATATTTTCTTCCATAATATCACCTCTTTTATATATTAGCTATTGCTATCAGCGTATTAAATAAGCTATAATTATATAATTAAGCGGGCAGCGTAATGGAATTAATTACTGGAAAGAAAGGTGGAAAATTGAAAAACATGAAAAGATTAAATACCTGCTGTTTCATAGGAAGTTGTACAGAGGACAGGCTGTCTTTATTTGAAGAGAAAAGACCATTTTTAAACAATACGGGATTGGCGATAGAAGAATCTATACTATATCTCATTGAATGTTTCTCAGTTACCAATTTCTTAAGTGGAATGGATGTTGGCTTCGAGCAGTATGCAGCAGAGGTCGTGCTTGAAAAAAAGAAAGACTATCCGCAAGTAACCTTGGAGGGTGTGCTCCCATATGAAAACCATTCTGTAAGTTGGACAGAGGCTCAAAGAGATAAATATTATTCAATAATGGAAAAAAGCGACAGAGAGATATTGATGCAGTATCACTATACTTCAGATTGTATGACGAGGCGCAATTTGTTTATGATTAATCAATCTAAGCATGTAATGTT
>DOON01000314.1:5825-6183 GCA_003514865.1 Clostridiales bacterium | reverse complement strand
TACTATAAGGAGGCTTTTATTTTCGTGAATTATACTGCTGATGGAAGCAACATCCTCCACAATTCCAAAGAAATTAGGGCTTTGGATTATTAAGGCAGCAGTATTTCCGTTCAGCTTGCTCTTTAAATCTTCCAAATCAATTCTTCCATCTTTATATCCAATCTCTGACACCGATATATCCCTGAAACCTGCATATGTATTTAAAACCTGCCTGCTTTCAGGATGCACGGTAGATGCTATTAATATTTCCGGCCTCTTTGTAGACTCACATGCCATAACAGCGGCCTCGGTCAGTGCTGTGGCACCGTCGTACATGGATGCGTTGACAACAGGCAGACCCGTAAGCTCGCTTATCATT
>DOON01000314.1:1886-5819 GCA_003514865.1 Clostridiales bacterium | reverse complement strand
TTACCTGAAGTGTACCCTGGCTTATCTCCGGCTGGTAAGGCGTGTATGCTGTATAAAATTCCTGCCTTGAAATCAGACTGTCAATTAAGGCCGGAATATAGTGGTCATATGCTCCTGCGCCCAGGAAGCAGGTGTAATCATCAAGATTAAGATTTTTATCTGATAATGACTTTATGTTTTTAACCAGTTCCATTTCAGATTGTGCATCCGGTATATTTAGTCTGTCTTTAAGAAAAACCGAGTCAGGAACTGCCTTGAACAAAGCTTCAATGCTTTCAACACCTATTTCTTCAAGCATCTGAGCTCTGTCTTCATTGGTATTTCCGATATATCTGGCCATATGCCCCTCCTTTATTCACATGATTTTTCGTAATCTTNNCACGGCAACAAACCATGCATCATAAGGCGATTCGTTAATCAGTCCCGGGTTATCTGCAAGCTCTTCATTTACTTCAACTATTGTGCCGGAAATTGGAGTATATACATCAGATGCCGCCTTTACAGACTCCAAAACAACAAACTGGTCTCCTGTCGCAACAACCGTCCCTGCCTCAGGAAGTTCTATAAAAACAACCTCTCCCAGATGGTCTTGCGCATAATCCGTAATTCCTATGTAGGCCTTGTTTCCGTCTACCTTTACCCATTCGTGTGATGCTGAATACTTCAATTCATTTAATAATTTCATATTAACCCTCCTGATACTACTCTATTTTTTATATTTTTTTGTGTAAAAAGGCTTTTTAATTATTTTTGCTTTTACATTTTTATTTCTTATAAAAATTTCTATATCTGTTCCCTCTTTCGTATATTCCGCATCTATAAGAGCAAGACCTATGTTTTTCTTCAGCGTGGGTGAATAGCTTCCCGTTGTCACATATCCTATTTTCTTACCGTCCGCATATACCTCGTAGTGATTCCTTGGGATTCCTCTTTCAACCATTTCAAATCCCGCGACCTTCCTTTTCAATCCGTCAGCCTTTTGAGCCGCCAATACATCTTTCCCTATAAAGTCATCCTTGGCAAACTTTACGAAAAATCCCAGCCCTGCTTCAAGAGGTGTTATGTCCTTATCTATTTCCTGACCGTACAGAGGAAGTGCAGCTTCAAACCTGAGAGTGTCTCTTGCCCCAAGTCCTGCGGGAATCAGTCCTTCAGCGCTTCCCGATTCAAGAAGCAATTCCCATATTTTCGGGCCGTGCTCCGAAGCAAAGTACAGCTCAAATCCATCCTCACCTGTGTAGCCCGTACGGGATACAAGCACCTTGACGCCGTCAATTTCAATATTATCCTTAAAATGATAAAATTCTATTTCGCTTAAATTTTCTTTCACAAGCTTCTGTAAAATTGTCTGTGCCTCAGGGCCTTGGATAGCAAGCTGTGCATAATTCGCAGAAACATTCTCCACAGAAGTGTCGCCGAATACGTGATTCTTCAGCCATTCATAATCCTTATCCGCATTTGAAGCGTTGACAACAAGCAAGTAATCCTCCTTGCTGTATTTATAAACCAACAGGTCATCAACTATACCGCCGTCCGGATAACACATTGCCGTATATGCAATCTGATTATCAGAAAGAACTGAGATATCATTTGTCACAACCATTTGAAGATATTTTTCCGCTTCCTCACCTTTCACGGTTATCTCTCCCATATGCGATACATCAAACAGTCCTGCTGCATTTCTTACAGCTTCATGCTCTGAAATTATTCCCGAATATTCCACCGGGAGTGCCCATCCTCCGAAGTCAATTATCTTTCCCTTCAATCCAAGATGCTTCTCATATAATGGTGTCGTTTTCACTTCATCACTCCTTTTTATAATATTTAATGCAACATTTTTATAAAGCAAAAGACAGGAGCAATAACTATGTCATTACCCCTGTCTTAACTTACTTTGTTATTCAGGTATTGTCAGAGCGTGGTCCTTTTGCCTGA
The DNA here is from genome assembly GCA_003514865.1 of Clostridiales bacterium. Next base: position 3,884 of record DOON01000314.1, on the reverse strand, counting down.
AAGTTTCGTCACACTTCGACCAGTGTGATTTGCTTCTTCGGCGCCCTTCAGGGACTCTCCCAAGCTCATCATTCAATATATAAATATTAACTTTTTTGGTTATGAATAAAAAAATTAACATATTTTGATTTATTGATAACAATATTATAAGCTTTAAAATATCAAGTTGTCAACAGTTTTTGACTCGTGAAAAAATCTACTTTCAAAAAGAATATTTCTTGCATATGAATGATATTTTTATAACAATAATATTTCTTGACATTCATTGTTCCAAAGATTATCATTTTATATAAACAAAACATTTGGAGCATAAAATGAATATTTTAATTGCATATGCCGGCAGCAACAGCACAACCAAAATGTGTGCTCAGCTTTTAGCCGAAAAGCTACCCGGGGCACATGTTTTAAACCTGTCACATAAAAAGCCTGATTTGAATGATTTTGATACCATAATTATCGGAAGCGGCATAAGATTTAACAATGTAAATAAATCGGTTGTAAGCTTCATCCGTGACAATCTTGACTTGCTTATGAAAAAAAATACAGCAATATATTTATGCTGCGGATTTCCTGAAAAAATAAACCAATATTTGCTTCATAATTTCCCTAAAAAGCTGCTGAATAAATCAACCTCCATTCATTGCTTCGGCGGAAGATTGAAAGTCAAGCCTTACAGGCTTCACGACATGCTAATTATGAAAATANNAAAAACTTTAAGCTTGAAAAACGCGGCTTTACAGAAATTGATTACGACAGCATTCAAAAAATGGCTGATGAAATCTTAGCGTTAAAATAAAAATGGTCCTCAAGGGACCATTTTTATTTTAGAAACTATCTGAAATTATTTTCATTGTTTCTATTTTTTTCGTTTTTGTTGTTGCGATTTTCATTTTTGTTATCGCAGTTGTTGTTCTGGCTATTCTGCCTGTTTTGGTTGTTTTGTTGGTTTTGCTGATCTTTGTTGTTGAATCTGTTGTTTTCAAATTTGTTTTCGAATTTGTTGTTCTCTTTGTTCTGATAGTTGTTATTCATCTGCTTCATCTGCTCCCTCAAGTTTTGTTGGCTGTCTAATTTAGCCTGTTCTTCCCAATTGTACAACATCACATTGTTATCCGAAGTTTTGCCATTGTAATTTGCTATGATGATCACCTTCAATTAACAAATATTCGAAGCAAAATTTCACTTTACAATTTGCTTCCTAAACTATATTATTTACATTATACAGTTATTTATTTATCCTATTTATGGCTTTTTATATTTTGGCACGGCAATATGTGAAATAAAACACAAAAGTTCAATACCTTTACAAAGTTGAGGGTAAATCGTCCTATATATAATAGATGAAGTCCAAAATTTTAAAAACTGCAAAAATGATACATTGCAATTCCTGCTGCAATTGTCAGGTTCAGGGAATCTATTCTGTCAGTGTGCTTTATAAATACACTCGTGCCCGCTGAAGAAAAGCTTGAATCCAGACCTGTTGCTTCATTCCCGAAAACGAGAGAGAACGGCGCTTCCTTTTCATGGCTGGTTTCCTTGAGAGATCTCGCCCCGTCTAACATAAATGTATAAATTTTATGCTCCTTAAGCTTTTCCCTGTATTCTTCAAAACTGTCGAAATATTTGAAATTTATCCTGAAAATAGAACCCATTGACGCTCTTATTACCTTGGGATCAAATACATCAACTCCGGGACTTATAATCGCAAGGTCAGAGAGACCGAATCCTGTGAGAGTTCGTATGATTGTTCCCATATTTCCCATGTTCCCAGGATTTACAAGCACAATGTGGGAACTTTCCATATCCAATTCACAGGAATACTTCTCAAACACTCCAACTATAAAATTATTTTCCTTGTCACTTATCCTGTTTATGGCCTTGTCATTGATTTCGGTTTTGATATTATACCTTCCGCACAGCTCAAAAATATCATCTGCTTCTTCAGACTTGTACTTAGAGCTTATTAAGACCTTTATTACTTTTTCAGGCATGAACTTT
>DOON01000314.1:0-1726 GCA_003514865.1 Clostridiales bacterium | reverse complement strand
CAGAACGGAAACAGCAATACCTGAAATACATCCCCATATCAGAGGATTTTTCATCATACACAAAGCAGTTTTCTTATAATCACTTTTGTCATTTGAATACCAATCCAGCAATATAACAGATACAAAATTATAGAAAGGTATCATTATGGCTAAAAGAGCTACAACAGTTGCAACATTTGAATCTCCGAACATATTTATGCTTAAGGGCACGCCGAAAAGAACAAAGTTGCTTCTGTAAAGCCCTTGGATCATTACACCGATATTCTTTTTGTCCTTTTCAATTTTAGGAATCATTACACACATTATTCCTATAATGAGCACATTTATGACAAGTGCAAAAATAATAAGCTTTATATCTACTGTCTCAGATATTTCACTTTTATAAATATTGTTGAAAAGATGCGCCGGAAGCAAAATATTAAATGCAAATGTATTTGCCTTGGATATAAAATTATCATCAAATAAATTTATCCTGCGAAAAAGTATGCCTAAACACATGAGTAAAAATATAGGCAATACTGCATTGATTGAAAATATCAGATTTCCCACGGCATGTCCTTTCTATCTATTCGGTCAGATATGCATACATCAGCTTGATTGTACTTTCAATACCTTTGATATGTGTTCTCTCCATTCCGTGAGAAGCATGTACNNGAAACATCAGAGCTGTACATAGGATACACATCAACTGCGTAATTTAACTCGTGCTTCTCAGCCAGCTCAATCAACTTTCCTGTTATATCGTAATCATATGGACCCGAGCTGTCCTTGGCGCAAATTGAAACATCCTGCTCTGTGCATGAAAGGTCGAGGCCTATACATCCCATATCTATGGCTACCAGCTCGCTGATATCCTCAGGAATGCTTGAACATCCATGCCCTACCTCTTCATAGGATGAAACTATAATTTTTGTTGTATATTTAGGCTTTGTTCCCAGGCGCCTGAACATTTCCATCACACTTAAAGCACAGGCAGTTCCAGCCTTGTTGTCGAGATATCTTGATTTAACAAATCCTGATGGAGTAATCATAAATTTAGGCTCTACCGAAATAAAGTCACCTGCACCTATTTCCAATTTCTTGACATCAGCTTCATTTTTCACTACCTCGTCAAGCCTCACCATCATGTTTTCTTCATTCCTGGCTCTTTCCTTTGCGTCAGGATACACATGGGCAGCAGGAGAAGCTGACAAAATTGTGCCCGTATATATTTTTCCGGCCCTTGTATGAATTTTGCAGTATTCACCGTCAAGTGTAGAAAACATGTTGCCACCTATAGTTGTAATTCTAATAGTCCCGTCAGTGTTCACAGACCTCACCATTGCACCGAGAGTATCCACATGCACAGGTATTCCTATGCACCTGCTGCTGTCTTCACCCTCTATTTCTACAATCCTGTTTCCTTTATTGTTTTTTGATACCTTATACCCCTGCTCTGCCGCAGCATTTTCTATATGAAGCATAACATTTTTACAATATCCCGACGGGCTTGGTATATTGATTATTTCTTCAAGCAGCTTGAGGGTATATTCAATATTTGTGTCTAAGTTCATACGTCCTCCAAATTAATATTCTCCTAAAATTATACTACAAATATGTGCTGATTACAAATATTATACAAAAATACGTACAACACCTGAAAGCTGGCAAGTCTTTTTAAGACATTCTTTTGTTTTCTCAAAATTTTTAACATTTATAACTATTCGGCATAAACTTATTAGAGGTG
>DOON01000121.1 GCA_003514865.1 Clostridiales bacterium | reverse complement strand
AGTAATAAGAGAGTTCCTGTATGAAAATGACTTTAATGAAATAGAAACTCCGTTTTTAACAAAGCCTACCCCCGAGGGTGCAAGAGACTATCTGGTTCCAAGCAGGGTAAACACCGGGAAATTCTATGCTCTTCCGCAGTCACCGCAGCTTTTCAAGCAGCTTTTGATGGTTTCGGGAATGAACAGGTACTTCCAGATAGTGAAATGTTTCAGGGATGAGGACTTAAGAGCAAACAGACAGCCTGAATTTACTCAGGTGGATATTGAAATGTCCTTCGTGGATGTAGAGGATGTAATTTCAATAAATGAAAAGCTCATTCACAGAATATTCAAGGAAATTAAAGGGATTGATATAGAGCTTCCAATAAAGCGTATGTCCTACCAGGTAGCAATGGATAAGTACGGTTGTGATAAGCCTGACCTGCGCTTTGGATATGAGCTTATAAATATATCTGAAATATTCAAGGATTCTGAATTCAATGCGTTTAAATCAACCTACGACAGCAATGGAATGATAAAGTGCATCAAAATAGACGGCTCTGCAGATGAATTTTCAAAGAAAGGTATTTCCAAGCTTGAGAAATTCGTTAAAACATACGGCGCAAAGGGGCTGGCTTGGCTTAAATATGAAAATGGAGAAATTGATTCTGCAATTGCCAAGTTTTTAAGCGACGAAGAGAAGAAGCAGCTCGTTTCAGTTCTTGAATTAAAAGAGAAGGACATTGTATTTATAGTTGCAGACAAGGAATCTGTGGTAAACACAGCTCTCGGGGCATTGAGAATTGAAATAGCACATGAGAAGAACCTTGTTGATGAAAATAAATATGAGTTGGTATGGATAACAGACTTCCCACTCTTTGAATACAGCGAAGAGGAAGACAGATATGTGGCAAAGCACCATCCGTTTACATGCCCTGTTGACGAGGATGTTGACAAAATAGAATCCAATCCGGGAGAAGTAAGAGCAAAGGCATATGATATAGTAATAAACGGAGATGAAATAGGCGGAGGAAGCATTCGTATAACAAACAGAAGCCTGCAGAACAGAATGTTCAGGGCATTGGGCTTCACTGATGAAGAGGCAAATGAGAAATTTGGCTTCTTACTTGAGGCATTCAAGTATGGAGTACCGCCTCACGGAGGAATTGCATATGGTCTTGACCGCTTCATGATGCTTCTTACAGGAAGCGATAATATAAGAGACGTTATAGCATTCCCTAAAACACAAAGCGCAACATGCCTGATGACCGAGGCACCATCCTATACAACTGAAAAACAGCTTAAGGAATTAGGAATTGAGGTAACAGAGGTATAGTGGTGTATCACAAGGGTACGTGAAAGGAAGAGAATAATGAATCAAGTAGGTAAAATAGAAAAAATAGAAGGTAACCGAGCGACGGTTTCTGTAAAAAGAGTATCTGCATGCGGAGACAACTGCAAGGGATGTAGCTCTGCGTGCAACCAGCCAAGCGTCATATTTGAAACGGACATCATAGGAGATTATGAGACTGGAGATTATGTTGAAATCACAACAGAGAATGAGGTTGTATTTAAACAAATTTTCATGCTTTACGGTATACCGTTCCTCGTAATGATGGGAACCATAGGAGTTGTGCAGCTGCTGCTTTCCGGCAATCCCAACAAGGACATTATTTCCGCGGTAGCTTCCGTAGCATCATTGGCAGTATCATTTTTCATTCTGAAGGCCTATGATAAAACTGAAATGAGAAAAAATACTCTTAATTTTACCCTGGGAAGAAAACTGTAACAGGGATAAAGGATATGAAATGAATATTTTTGAAATGCAATATGAAAATACAATCAAAAACAGAGGGCCTCTTGCGGAACGCATGAGGCCTAAAGGCCTTGATGATTTTGTGGGACAAGAGCACATAGTGGGCAAGGGGAAAATATTAAACCGCGCAATTGAAGCAGACAAGCTTTCATCCGCAATATTTTATGGTCCGCCGGGCACAGGCAAAACAACACTGGCAAGAATTATTGCAGAAAACACAAACAATAATTTCACCACCCTGAATGCCGTTACAAGCGGAATAAAGGATATTAAGGAAAGAATAAGCTATGCCGTGGACGAGCTGTCGATTTACAATAAAATGACAATTCTTTTCATTGATGAAATTCACCGCTTCAACAAGGCTCAGCAGGATGCGCTGCTTCCANNAAGGTTGTACGGAAGGCTATACAGGACAAGCATTTAGGCTATGGAAATAAAAATATTGAGCTTGATGAGGATGCCCTGAATCATATTGTGGAAAATTCAAACGGCGACATAAGGAAAGCTCTCAGCGCGCTGGAGCTTGGAGTAGAAACAACAAAAGAAGACAATAGAAAAATAAAAATTGATATAGATGTTGCAGTGGAATGCATTCAAAGGAAAAAAATTGAATATGATAAAAATGGGGATAGCCATTATGATACAATATCGGCCTTCATTAAGAGCATGAGGGGGTCAGACCCTGATGCTGCAATATACTGGCTTGCAAAAATGATTAAGGCAGGAGAGGACCCCAAATTTATTGCAAGAAGGATAATAATATGCGCTTCGGAAGATGTGGGCAATGCTGACCCCAGAGCCTTAGAGGTTGCTGTTAATGCATTCAAGGCCGTGGAAATCATAGGGTTTCCCGAAGGGCGCATAACTCTTGCCCAGGCTGTGACCTATGTGGCATGTGCGCCAAAGAGCAATGCTTCCTGCATGGCAATTTCGAAAGCAATGGAAGCAGTTGAGAAAAATTCTCTTGAGGTTCCGGCACATTTAAAGGATTCTCANNCAAGCTACAAATATCCGCATGATTATGACAAGTTTTACGTTAAACAAAGTTATCTTCCTGAAACTTTGAAGAACGCAAGTTTTTATGAACCCAAGGAATCGGGCTATGAAAGTAAAATTAAAAAATTTCTTGAATACCTGAGGGGTTGAAGGAGGGACTATGAATTACAAATTATTTAAATCAAATATAACCGATAATGATGTTGCTGAAATTTTAGAAAGCAGGATTGATTTCAGCAAGCTGGACAAAAATCAGGAATATGACATAAATGCAGAGTTTTTCAACAAGGGGCTGCAGGATGAGGTGCTCAATGACAATGTAGCATTTGAAATAAAGAGAGAGCACTATGTATTTATTAAGAAAGTAAGAGATTTGTTTGAAAAAAACAGCATAAAGATAAAAAAGTTTTATCTCATGGGAACAATAATAGATTTGAAGGAAAATGAAATAAATATCTCATTGCTTAAATCCTCTGACAGCAGAAGAAGCAATATAGTATGGCCCTGCAAGGAGATATTTATATTTGAAGACAGCAAGAACAAGCTTGATGACATGCTGTTCAACAACCAGATATCAGAAGAGGATTATGAGTCTAATATTGAAATGCTGAAGGACGAATTGAGCATTTATGACAATGATGATGAACACCGCTACCTGAATTAGAATTGTACTGTAACCATATGCATCTAAGTTAATAAAATAATATAGGGTTTTCAGNNTAATGTTATGGAGCTTTATATTATAACCTTTAAGCATGGAAGTTACGCAGTGGCGGCATATAATAAATTACAGGGATATGGTGTAAGGAATATAAGGGCATCGCAGACGCCCTTCAGTATAAAAGGCGAATGCGATATGTGTATAAAAGCATACGGACAAAATACACTGGATATAGTGCTAAATGAATGTAAAGGAAGGTATCCTGTAAGCAATGTATATCAGGAAGTAAATGAAAACGACAGGACATATTACAGGTTGCTTTCATAGAAAATTTATAATGGGCTGTTGCATAAATAATGCAGCAGCCTGTTTGGCAGAAAAGGAGGAATATAATGAATGTAACAATTGATTTATTAAAATCACACACATCCATACGAAAATTCAACAGCGTGGAAATTAAAAAAGAGGATGTGGATGTGATTGTTGGCGCTGCCATGCGGGGAGCTACAGCAGGGAATATGATGGCTTATAGCATCATAAGGATTCAATCTGAGGACATGTTGAAAAAGCTTGCTGTAAGCTGTGACAATCAGCCATTTATAGCTGAGGCAAAATTAGCTCTACTGTTTGTTGCAGATAATTACAAGTGGCATAAATACTTTGAGCAGCGCAGTATAAACGATGCATTTCCAGATTATAAGGGACCAAGCATCAGCGATTTCATACTGGGTGTGGAGGATGCAATGATCGCGGCACAAAATGCCGTTATAGCCGCAGAGAGCTTAGGTATAGGTACATGCTACATTGGTGATATCATGGAGCTGTGTGAGTATCACAGAGAATTGTTTAATTTGCCGGAATACACCATGCCTGTTACATTGGTGGTAATGGGACACTATGATACCAAGCCTAAATTGAGAGAACGATTTGATAAATCATTCGTTGTATTTGATGAAGCCTACCCTGAAATAGATGATGATTTCGTCAATGGAATGTTTTCAGAAGAGGAGAAAAAGGATAAGGATTTTGCGCCTAAATTTTACAAAAGGAAAATGGATGCACCTTTTTTCAAAGAAATGGTTAGGTCAATAAAGATTTACTTGAATCAGTGGAACTGAGAAAAGTCAGCCTCGTTGCGTATAGTAGTGATTATTGCCTTGTTTAATGATAAGCGAAGGCAGAAAATAAGCTGAAAAATTTTTTAAAAATTTTTTGATTATTGTTGACAAGATTAGTAGGGTATAATATAATTAACTGTACCCTACTAAAACAGTGGGAATTAAATGAGAGGAGAACAGTTATGATTTTGTCTACGAAGGGCAGATATGGATTAAAAGCAATATTTGAGCTTGCCCTGAATTACGGTTCGGGACCTGTTTCTCTGAAGAAAATATCAGATAAATATAATATTTCCGAAAGTTATTTGGAACAACTTTTTGCAAAGCTTAGAAAAAGCGGTTACATAGATACGGTGAGAGGACCTCAGGGCGGCTACATGCTGGCTAAAAGGCCGGATGAGATAACGGTTGGTATGGTACTGAGAACATTAGAGGGGGACATAACGGCTTCTGAGTGCATCAATAAAGAAATATGTGCCAGAGAGTCTATATGTGCCACAAGAGGTATATTTGAAAAAATTGAAAATAGCATAAATAACGTTATAGACAGTATAACTTTAGCTGACATGCAGGCTGATCAAAAAAATATTTTAACGGAGGAGAACAAATGAGCAAGAAAATATATCTTGACAATGCTGCCACAACAAGAGTTAAAAAAGAAGTAATAGATGAAGTAAACAAGTATTTTCAGGAGCTTTACGGAAACCCTTCATCACAGCTGTACGAGCTGGGAAGAAAATCAAAGGAAGCCGTTGAAAATGCAAGGAAGACTGTTGCTGACTTCATAAATGCCGACGAAAAGGAAATTTATTTCACAGGCGGAGGCTCCGAAGCTGACAACTGGGCACTTAAGGGAATTGCGTTTGCGAATTTCAACAAGGGCAAGAACCACATAATCACAACTAAAATAGAGCATCATGCAATACTTCATACATGTGAATATTTAGAGAAATTCGGCGTTCAGACAACTTATCTGAATGTTGATAAATACGGTATGATTGACCTGGACGAACTGAAGGAAGCTATCAGACCGGAAACAAGGCTTATATCGATTATGTTTGCCAACAACGAGATAGGAACCATTCAGCCCATAGAGCAAATAGGAGAAATTGCTAAAGAAAACGGCATTGTATTCCATGTTGATGCTGTTCAGGCTCTTGGAAGTGTAAAAATTGATGTTAAAAAGCAGCATATAGATTTGTTGTCCGTATCTGCCCATAAACTCGGCGGTCCGAAGGGTGTGGGTGCATTGTTTATAAGAAAAGGCGTTAAGATAGACAATTTTGTTCACGGAGGCGGTCAGGAAAGAGGAAGAAGAGCAGGAACTGAAGGCGTTCAGAATATTGCAGGCTTCGGCAAGGCTGTGGAGCTTGCTGAAAGAGATTTCGACAAGCGAATTGAAAGACTTACAGCTTTAAGAAACAAGTTTATAGAAGGAATTAAAAGCAATATCCCTGAGGTTTTACTTAATGGTCATCCAACAGAAAGGCTTCCGAACAACGTGAATTTCTCATATAAATATGTTGAGGGAGAATCGATTCTGTTGCTGCTGGATATGGAGGGAATTGCTGCATCAAGCGGTTCTGCATGTACATCAGGCTCACTTGATCCATCCCATGTGCTTCTGGCGACAGGACTTGACCATGGAACTGCTCACGGTTCCATACGCTTCACAATAAGTGAGGAAATTACGGAAGACGATATTGATTATACTGTTGAAGCAATGAAGAGTATTATTGCAAGATTAAGAGCGATGTCACCGATTAAGAATGACGAAGATTTGTTGAAAAAATAATAGCGGAGGAAGAAAATGTATACAGAAGTAGTTATGGATCATTTCAGAAACCCAAGAAATGTGGGTTCATTAGAAAATGCTGACGGAGTGGGCCAGGTGGGCAATCCGAAATGCGGTGATATAATGAAAATTTACTTAAAAATAAACAGCGATGAGAGAATAGAGGACGTGAATGTTGAAACGTTCGGCTGCGGTTCTGCAATAGCTTCATCAAGCATGGCGACAGAGCTGATAAAAGGAAAAAGCATCAATGAAGCTGTTGAATTTACAAATAAGGCGGTAATTGAAGCCCTTGGAGGACTTCCGCCGGTGAAGGTTCACTGTTCAGTGCTTGCGGAGCAGGCTGTTAAATCTGCACTGTACGATTATTCACAAAAAACAGGCAAGGTAATCAAGGGACTTGAAAATTACACGCCTGCAGACGATGAGGATATTCACTGTCATTAATAAAAAAGAACGCGGAATCGGGTGCCGATTCCGCGTAATTCGTTTCTTGGAGGATATATGAAAAAATACAGTATTGAAGTTGCCGGTGTTAAAAGAGAGCTTCCGGTTATACAGATCAGTGATAAGCTGAGCATAGCAAGCTTTGTTATTTTGGGAGATACTGAAATTGTCTGTGCTTCCGCTGAGGAAATAGTAAAAAGGCTGCCGGAGGTTGATGTGCTGGTGACTGCCGAAGCAAAGGGTATTCCGCTTGTATTTGAAATGTCACGGCTGCTTAAAATGAAAAAGTACATAGTTGTACGCAAAAGTATCAAGCCATATATGAATAGCCCTATGGTTCACGAGGTTGTATCCATCACCACGCAAAAAAAGCAACAGCTTGTTTTAGAGGAACAGGATGCTTTAGAAATCAAAGGAAAACGAGTTGCAATAATTGACGACGTAATCAGCACCGGTGAATCATTGTCGGCCATTGAGAGGCTGGTTGAAGCTGCGGGAGGAAAAATTGCCGCAAAGGCTGCCATACTTGCGGAGGGAAGTGCTGCACTCAGAGAGGATATTATATTTTTAGGGACATTACCGCTTTTTGAAAACCAATAAATAGCTTAAGATGTTAAAGTTTAAATATAGTTGACAATTTGGGAAACAATACATTATAATTTCATAATAAGATACACAGTGAACGAATAAAACGGAACGGAGGAAACATGAATACATTAGATAGATTTTCAATAAACAACATAAGAAAAGAATACCTTGATTTTTTCAGAAGCAAAGGTCACCTTACAGAGAATAGCTTTTCATTGCTTCCCAAAAATGACAAGAGCCTTCTTTTGATTGGGGCAGGTATGGCGCCATTGAAGAAGTACTTTACGGGGGCTGAAACACCTCCTTGTAAAAGAATGGCGACAGTGCAGAAATGTGTAAGGACAGGTGATATAGATAACGTCGGGTTGACAGCAAGGCATCT
>DOON01000075.1 GCA_003514865.1 Clostridiales bacterium | reverse complement strand
TTTCGGATTGTTCTTTATTATATCAAAATCGATATATGGAAGCATTCGTATACTTTCTTCTCCGCCAATACATGAAAATATGGCCTTTATTGATTTATCGGCAAAAGCCTCCATCAAATCTTCAGACCTTTTTCGCGGATTATTGTACACAAACTCCGTACCACTCAATGTGTGCGGCATTTCCACAACCTTAAGTCCAAACAAATTTTCCAGGCGCTCTTTACCCTGATTGTATCTCCACAGTATGTCATCATCACCTGCTCCGCCCCATGACAGGCTGACGGTTGCAACTTTGTCTCCCCTCTTAAGCCCCCGGGGCTTAACTAATTGTAATGTCATTTCTCAACCTCACTGTGTCATATTATTTTATTTACTTCTCAGTCTATACCTCATTCATCTGCTGAATCGAAAATTCCTCTCCATACACAACAGTTCCCTGAGTTCCCGTAAGTGCGTAGTCCTCCAGCTCCAACGCCATAAATGATTCATCAGGAACATCGAATGGCGGCTTTATTCCCCACCGACTTGCTGGCATGAACCCAAACTTAGGATAATAATTATCATGTCCAAGCACTATAACTGATTTATGCCCTAACTTTTTAGCAATCTTTATACTTTCCTTTATCATCATGCCGCCTATTCCTATGCGCTGGTACTCAGGAAGTACTGAAACGGGAGCCAACGCCAGAGAATCATACGTTCTTTTGTCATTGATTATTGACAGCCTTGTCAGCATTATATGCCCCACCGGCTCACCTTCAATTTCTGCCACAAGGCACAGCTCAGGTATAAATGCATCACCTTTTCTCAATCGAGAAATCAGAATGTGCTCCGTATGGTCGCTAAATTCCTCGTTCCTGAAAGCTCGTTCAACGATACTTTCAGCTAATTCATAATCCTTTNNTCATAGTCCCCTCCTAATCTTAATCATTCAAAATTACAAAGATATTATAAATTTGCATTGCATTGTCAGAATGCAGCAATTATTTACCGGGAAATATTATTCCTCTTCCTTTTCTAATACCAGATCTAACTCCAATATTCTTCCGTGAGAAGTACTTTCCGTAGGTATTGCAGTAACGAAACGCCATCCTGCCTTGCTGTAGTTGTCTATTATTTCTCTGTGATTCTGCTTTCCGTTGTAAAGCCCTCCCGTAGTTGCCTTTGTATAAGCATATTTGTACATTTTATCACCCCTGCCCTCAATTATACAATCTCTAGTTATTTGATATTATAACAGTCCTGCTGCTTCCATGCCAGTCAAATTTATATCCGAATGCCTCCAGCACCGCTCTGAGTGGAATATATGTTCTGTCTTCCTTTATTATAGCTTCCGTATCTGTTTCAACCTCAGCACCATTAACATAAATTACATTTCTGCCTATTGGAATGGTAACCTTAGTGCTGTCCTTAGATGCTATAACAATTCTGTTTTTTGAATCATAGCTCAGAGATGCACCTATTGCCTCAAGCGGCTTCCTGAGAGGCACCATCGTCCTGCTGTCTTCATTTATGAATGGAACGCCATAACCGTCTTCCTTAATGAACTCCAGCTCTCTTTGGTTGAGAATCACAGTTACATACCTGCTTAATTCTTCCTTTGATAAGCTCTCCGTTCTTTTAATCAGGCTGTCTATCATGGAAACTATGCTGTATTCATCATTTGTATCCTCATTGACGTCAAACAGCATCACTCCTCCCGCTCTGCTTAAGGCTATCACTGTCTTCTCCCTCAGTGTATTCATACCGTTGTAATAGGATTCCAGCGGTGCGGTGGGTGCGTAGTCAACAAATGCATATTCGGGATTTTCTGCCACCAGATGCCTGTATTGCTTCCAGCTTGGTCTTGCGTACAATGGCATTCCAATAACAATTTCTTCTGCCGGCACCCCTCTGTTAAGCCAATAATCTATGGAAGTCCCGGAAAACCATATGGGGCTGTGGTCTGTATTGTTTGTATCATATGCCATTACATTTATAAAGCTGAATNNGGCTCCGGACCTGCAGTACTTGACCATGCACCGTTAAGAGCTGCCGTTGTTTCCTTACCCATGAGCTTCAGTGCAGCACTTAATTCCATCGCTAACTTTTCATAATCAGCAATAGTATTTTTATTCGGATGCTCCCAGTCAAGCTCAACTCCGTCAAGATTATACTCCTCCGCAAATGCACAAATGTTCTCTATGAGAAGTTTTCTTGTGTCATCAGATGCTGCTACCTGCTCAAACACAGGCTGCAGAGGCCTTCCTTCATATGACCATCCTCCAACTGCTATAAACACCTTCGCACCGTCTCTTTTAGACTGATCAACAATACTCCTGAGCTGCTCCGGCTTACTTAGCTCCACAAGTGTCCCGTCACTTTTCGGGATCAAAAAAGCATAAATCACATGTGTTAATTTATCTGTCTGAAGATTTTCAACGGGTTCGTCAAACAAATCTCCGGAATAATATCCTATGACTTTAAATTCCCGTGTATGTTCCGTCTTACCCTGCTCTGCTAATACGGGTATTGAATACAAAGACGTTAAAATGATTGCTGCAATTAAAATATAAGCTAATTTTTTCATTTCTTTTCACCTCATCATTATTATCTCACAACCTTACTTAATTTTCCATAAGAAAGTAATAATTAATATGACGATTATTACACCAAAATGTTCCGCAGAAGGATTGTCAACCATTTCGTTTTTTTGGTTGACAATCCTTCTTATCATATATATAATACAAAATAGAGGTGAAGACATGTCAGTTAAAAACGAAATTATACATATATTGGAGCAGTGCAGAGGAGAAAGCATATCCGGTCAGGAACTGGCTGAAAGGCTTGGAGTTTCCAGAACAGCCGTGTGGAAGGCAATAAATTCCCTAAAAGATGAAGGATACATGATTGATGGAGTATCAAACAAGGGATATTCATTGTCTCCTCAATCAGATGTGCTGTCATCGGAAGGGATACGTCCATTCTTAAAAGAAAAATACAGCAATATTCCCATTTCAGTTTATAAAACCATAGCNNGCACCGTCATATTATCAGAAGAGCAGACATCGGGCAGAGGAAGAATGGGCAGAAATTTTTATTCGCCCTCTGAATCAGGTATTTATATGAGCATCATACTTAAGCCTCATCTGAATGTATCAGACTCAGTTTTAATCACCACTGCAGCGGCAGTTGCAGTATGTCTTGCCATTGATTCATTTACCAACCTCACACCTGAAATAAAGTGGGTCAATGACATATATATCAGTGGAAAAAAAGTGTGTGGAATCCTTACCGAGGCTGTAACAGACATGGAAAGCGGAACTATAAGCAGCGTAGTTGTAGGGATAGGATTGAATGTGAAAACCGAACTGTTTCCAGCAGAACTCAGAGAAACAGCAGGCTCAGTATTTAATAGCGGCGATGACAGCTTCATACGCAACCGTATTGCCGCCGAAATAATCAACAATATGCTGTCCGTGTGCGAAAACCTTGAGGACAGATCTTTCCTGAGCATTTACAGGGAACGCTCCATGATTTTAGGAGAAAATGTAAGATACTGCNNACGGCCAATGGTTTGAAGGCTATGCACAGGATATAGATGAATACGGAGGACTGGTTGTCTTCCATGAAGACGGCAGCAAGGAAGTTCTGCATTCCGGAGAAATAACATTAAGAAAAAACTAATGGGAGAAAATTATGACAGCTACAAAATTAACCACTAAAGATATTACCCAGATAGGCATGTTTGCCGCCTTGACCGCTATAGGAGCGTTTATAACAATTCCTGTTGGCCCTGTGCCCATTACCCTGCAGTCATTTTTCGTATTGCTTGCAGGAATTGTTTTAGGCCCAAAAAAGGCTGTATATTCACAGGTCGCATATGTTTTGCTTGGGCTTTCCGGCCTTCCAATATTTTCAGGGTTTTCAGGCGGGTTTCAGCATATGCTTAAGCCAAGTGCCGGATTCTTGCTTGGCTACATAGCAATGGCATACTGTGTCGGAAAAATTGCTGAAAGAGAAAATACTGCGAGAAACATTTCACTTGCTGTTATTGCCGGTACCACTGTACTATATGCCGTGGGCCTACCCTACATGTACGGCATCTTAAATATTATGCTTTCTAAGAACCTCAACATAATGCAGGTTTTAAACATGGGCATGTTTATGTTCATTCCCGGTGATGCGGTAAAGGCAGTAATTGCAGTATATGTGGGACAGAGTCTCAGAAAAAGATTATAGAAAGAATAACAGGCATCACAGTCTCGCTTACCAAAGTANNAATGGGGTTAGGGCATACAGAAAGCCACGTAATTAAAATCACGTGGCTTTTCAAATACTTATTTATCCAATTCAAGCTGCAGTTTAGCTCCTGCATAGTATACCGGATCTCTGGGAATTGAGTATGGTGGCGTGTATGCCAAGTCAAGATGAACCATATCCCCCGGCCTTGCTCCGAATGTTATTGCCGTAACAAGCACATCCAGCCTTTTATCCACTCCCTCATATCCTATTACCTGCGCTCCCAGCATTTTCCCAGTTTTCTTATCAGCCACAATCTTGATTATTATAGGTCTTCCACCCATATATTCGGGTTTGTTCACCTTTTTATCGATTACCGCAGCAACTTCAAACCCCTGCCTCACAGCCTCTTCCTCTGACAATCCCGTCTGTCCCACCGTCATGTCAAAGATTCTGTAAATACCTGTGCCAAGCACTCCCCTGAATTCTTCCGTCTTTCCTGATATGTTGCTGCCTGCTATAGTTCCTGTTTTATTGGCAGTGGAACCTAAAGGTTTGTACATGGGCATTCCCGTAACGCTGTTATAAACCTCTATGCAATCCCCGCAGCTGTAGATATCTGGGATATTCGTTCTCATATGTTTGTCTGTTTTTATAGCTCCTGTTTTTCCCAGCTCAACACCTATGCTTTTAGCAAGCTCTACATTGGGCTTGATCCCGGTTGCCAGCAGCACAATGTCAGCTTCAACCAGGCTTCCGTCTCCTACAATTACACCATTGTCTGTTATTTCATTTGTAGCTGTATCCTCATAAACATTAACCCCATTTTCTCTCAGGTGCTCTTCAATGAATGCAGACATATCCCTGTCAATTCCCTTGGAAACGGAAGACCTTGCAATAAGTGACACATCCATTCCGAGTTTCCTGAAAATTTCGCACATTTCAAGTCCTATAAATCCGGTTCCGATTATTGCAGCCTTTTTGGGGAATTCATTTTCTATAAATGTATTTATTTCATTCATGTGGTTAATATTTCTCAAAATAAATGCATTTTTTCTGTGAGCTCCCTCAATCTCGGGAATTCCTGCCATGGCTCCCGTGGCAATGACAAGGCTGTCATATCTGTCCTGAAATATTTCGCCTGTTGCAAGATTCTTTATATTTACTGTCTTCTCATTGGGGTCTATTGCGAGCACCTCGTGTTCCGTAAAAACATCGACATTGCTTTTAGTCTTGAAAAACTTCGGATCTCTTGGCACCAGCTCATTGAAATCATCAAATTCTTTTCCTATATAGTACGGCATTCCGCAGCCTGCGTAGGAAATATATTTATCACGCTCATAAATAACTATTTCAGCCTGCTTGTCGTTTCTTCTTATTTCCGTTGCGGCAGATGTTCCCGCTGCAACAGCTCCTATGATGATTGTTCGCATAAAAACCTCCTCCGATTATTATATAAAATACATACCCACTATACCTTTTTTTAATCTTTTAATAGTTTACTTTACTTTTTCCTTTTCCTCTTTCAAGGATTTCTTTCTGTATTTTCCCAGTATTTTTTATTATTGACCGAATATCGGCCTTCAATATTCCGTCATATTTCAAGAAATCTCCCTGAACCATGGTATACCTGATGTTGCTTGCATCAGAACTGTAAATTATGGATGTCAGCGGGTCAGAAACAGGAAATGTATTTACAGCATCTAAATCCCATATGAGCAGGTCCGCCTCCCGTCCCTCTGCAATTTTCCCTGTATTGAATTTAAGAGCATCATGTCCTTTCATCAGCTGTCTCCATATTTCCTTTGTTTCAAAGGCAGTTGCAGTACCCGAAATGAATTTACCATTCAACGCAAACAGCCTTGCCTGCTCAAGGGGGCTCAACGTGTTGGAGCTTGCGGCACCGTCTGTACCGAATGAATAATTAATTTCATTCTTCAGTTCATATATATTCCCCTGTCCCATGCTCAGCTTCATATATGTCTTTGGGCTGAATGCAAAAACAGCTTTATCACATATGTACTTCAAATCTTCCTTCGTTGTCCACAGGCCATGTGCTATTATTAC
>DOON01000082.1 GCA_003514865.1 Clostridiales bacterium | reverse complement strand
TACGGGCAAAAAAAGCTTTCATTACCAGGCTGGTCTCATGGAAAGAACAGAAGGCTTTTTCATGTTTACAC
This sequence comes from Clostridiales bacterium, assembly GCA_003514865.1. Next base: position 10,777 of record DOON01000082.1, on the reverse strand, counting down.
TCATGATTTTGCTCAACATATACATGCGGCAGATAACATTTATATATGCGCTGTTAATTGCATTTACAGTCTTTCAAAGGCTTAAAGAATCAATAAAAATATTGGAGGAAAAGAATGAATAAAAAGATTATCGGTGTTGCCATAGCGGTATTAGCAATTTTAGGAGCAGTATTTTATTGCGGCAGAGATGCCGAAAAAAGCAATGTGGTAACATTTTACGGATGGGGCGGTGATCCGAGAGTAAATGAATGGATTGACAGCGAGCTGTCACCATATGTAAAGAAGAATTACGGCATCGAAGTTGTGAGAGTGCCAATGAATATAGATGAAATTCTTACAAAGCTTACGAATGAAAAGAGCAGCGGAAAATCCGGTTCAATAGATGTTATATGGATTAACGGAGAAAATTTCTATTATGCCAAGCAGTATGAGCTTCTCCACGGACCATTCCTGAATAAAATTGAAAATGCGGGAAAATATATTGACCTTGAAGGCCCTGCAGCAACCGNNTTAAAAAGTTTGTAACAAACAACCCGGGAGTGTTTACATATCCCGAGGCTAAGGACTTTGTGGGTTCAGCCTTTATACGAACAGTTATATATGACATGGTTGGATATGAAAATATAAAGGACCTGCCAGCGGATTACGATGCTGTCAGAGAAGTCGTAATGCCGGCTATGGACTATCTGAACGAAATCAAGCCTTACCTGTGGAAGGAAGGAAAAACATATCCTAAGGACTCTGCACAGCTTGACGGACTTTATCAGGACGGTGAGGTGTACATAGCTATGGACTATAATGCAAATAAGGCATTGAGCAAGGTTAACGACGGAAGCTGGGACTTAAGCACAAGGACATTTGTGTGGGAAAACGGAACACCCTTCAATACTCATTATCTTGCAATAGCATCTAATGCACCCAATATGGAAAATGCACTCAAGCTGATTGACGCCGCACTTTCTCCGGCTATGCAGATATCGAAGTCTGACCTGGAGGGATGGGGAGATTTACCTGTATTGGAGTATGAAAAGCTGAGTGATGCGGACAAATCAAAGCTTAATGAAGCAATGACCCCTTCGGAGGAATTAAAGGCTACAATTCTGACTTACGATGAGCTTTCGGAGCATAAGCAGCCCGAAATCAAGGCGGATTTGGTTGCAATTATAGAAAAGGTCTGGGAGGACGTGGTTCTTTTTGAAAAGCAATAAGAAGAATATTATAGGGGATTCACTTTTGCTCATGCCGTCTTTTTTGATAGTGTTTTCAATTACTGCCTATGTGCTTGCAAATACGTTTATGGAAAGCTTGGGTCTGATACCCGAGCTTTTTTTAAATGAAATTACCTTGAAGCACTATGTGAAGCTGATGGGAGACAAAATTTTTATGAGAGGTTTTTTGTTCAGCATGATGGTTGCATTGATTTCAACCACAGTGTCAGCTGCTGCCGGGACATACCTGAGCTATGCCTTTTCCAGAAATAAAAGAGGATTGATGACTGTTATGTACAGGTATCCCATACTGCTTTCATACATTGCAGCTGCTGTGCTCATATATAATACCTACAGCGGCAGGGGTGTGCTTTACCATATATTTTTGATTCTGGGACTGAACATAGGCCTTATTGATATTATTTATAATTCAAAGGGTATTGCAGTTATTATCCTGAATATTTTTAAGGGGATTCCATTTGTTGCATTTTCACTGTATCCCATATTTCTTAAAACGGACCTGAAATACAGAGAAACAGCCAGAAATTTGGGTTGTACCGATATAATGTATGTATACAAGGTTTTGCTGCCACTGTGCAGACATTCAATACTTACATCGTTTCTGATTATTTTTAATTACAATCTGTTCTCTTATGAGGGATATTATTTCTTAGGGCCTTCGACACCTGTTTCCATAGGTGTGCTGGCATATAACGCATACGTATATCCCGACCTGTCAGGCAGAGCATCGTCCATGGCCGTGAATTTTGTGATGATGGCAGTATCAATCGTGCTGTGCGTCATATTTTATAAATCGCTTAAACAAACAAAAAAAGGAATCTCGTTATGAAAATTTTAAATAAGCTTATATTTGCGACACTGATGATATTTTTGCTTCTTCCTCTGCTGTACATGTTCATTTGGGCTTTTTTTTCAAGCTGGGCGGCCGATGAAGCTTTGCCGGGAAGTTTCACATTAAGATGGTTTATATACTTTATAGATTCAGGAGATTGGGTCATCGGAGTGAAGTCCGTTTTGTTTTCGGCAGCTGCGGCATTTATCTCGCTTGTGCTGAGCATAATGCTTTCAAGATTCTTTATAAAGAGCAGCTTCAGGTATAAGCACCAGCTGGAAAGCATGTTTTATTTGCCTATGCTCTTACCGGTTGTAAGTGTATGTATCGGAAGTCACAAGATGTTCTTAAACATACTTGGAATCAGAGGAAGCATAATGGTATTAATTCTTCATATTTATTTTTCGTTGCCATATGCCTTTAAAATGGTTTATTCATTCTATCAGGTATGGGGTACGGAACAGGAGCAGGTTGCCAGGGGCCTTGGCGCCGACAAGTGGAGAGCATTTTATTTAATAAATGTACCTGTGTATTTAACTGGTTATGTTTCAAGCTTTTTAATGGCTTTCATCATCTCATATTCGCAATATTTTGTAAACTTCTTTGTTGGAGATTATAGCTCGGTAAATTTTTCGATGATAATGACACCATATATAACAGGCTCTGACAGAAATATTGCGTCAGTATATACACTTTTGTACATGCTGTATGGTATAATAGTGATGGCACTTTGTGCGGGAATAGAAAAAATGTACAATAACAGAAAGAGAAATGAGTGTATATGAGCTTTTTGGAATTGAAAAACATTAGCTTCAGCATAGGGAAAAATAACATTTTAAACAATATAAATCTGAATATAGACAAAAGTTGCTTTTTTTCCATTTTGGGACCAAGCGGTGCGGGAAAGACAACTATTTTAAGAATTATTACAGGTGCGCTTTCTGCAGGCGNNCAGAAGAAATAACAGAGTTTTTCAATATGAAAACACATCTGTGCAAATATCCTCACCAGCTTTCGGGTGGTCAGCAGCAGCTTGTTGCTCTTATGAGGGCATTGGCAACGGAGCCAAAGGTTCTGCTGCTTGATGAGCCGTTCACAGGGCTTGACAACAATCTCAGAAATTATATAAGAGACTATATATTAAAAGTGCACAGACAATTTAAAATTACCACTGTTATGATAACCCATGACAAGGAAGATGCCTTTTTCATGAGCGACAAAATAGCATTCCTTTTTAATGGTGAGGCGGTACTTTGTGCAGAGCCAGCAAAGCTTGTTAACGGTACAAATGTTGAAGAAGTGAACAGCTTCCTCGGGGAAATTACATCCTTGGGAGATGGAAGCATAGTGTTTTCAGATAAAATATTAAGACTTTAAGTTGAGGTTACAGCCGGCAATGCTTCTACGCTAAATTATTTGCATGCTCGCAGTTGAACATGCATTTTTATGGTGGTATAATTAATGTATATTTTAGAACCGGAGGATTAAGATGGAAGCTATATATAGAAAAAAACACACGGTTCAGGTCAGCGATGTGGACTTCAGCCGGAAATTGAAGCTCAGCACCATGTTTGTTTATTTTCAGGACATGGCAACGGAGCATGCAGAAAGATTAGGTGTTGGGAGAGACATATTGCAAAAGGATAATCTGATATGGGTGCTTACCAGCGCCAGGGCAGATGTTGAGAGATATCCTGTGTGGAATGAAAATATATTCATAGAAACATGGCCTCTTCAGCCGGACAAGGTGAATTTTGAAAGAGATTTCTTAGTGTATGATGAAAATAATAATATAATTGCGAGAGCTGTTACCAATTGGGTAATAATTGACATTAACAGCAGAAAATTAAAGAGAAGCAAGGTAATTAATGCAGAGTTTCCGGATGCTGGAAGAGACNNAGGCCTACAGAAAAACCGTAGGGTATAGCGACATAGATATGAATGAGCATCTTAACAATTCCAAATATCTGGATTATATTATGGATTGCTTCAGTGTGGAGGACCATAAGAATTATTTCACCAAATCAATAGAGGTGAATTATATTCACGAGGCATTGCCCGGGGAAACTATAATACTTAAAAAAGGTATTGATGACGAGGACGGAAACACAGTCTATGTTGAGGGGATAAACGAGGGAAATAATTCGGCTGTTTTTAAATCCAGGTTCAAGGTGCAGGAGAAATGAAATGGATATAATTAATCATTTGCAGGTTAAAAGGATATATTCGGAGTTTTCTCATACGGATGGATATAGAATCTTAGTAGACAGGCTCTGGCCAAGAGGCATAACAAAGGAAAGGGCACATATTGATTATTGGGCCAAAGAAATTACGCCCAGTACCGAGCTCAGAAAAACATTCAATCATGATGAGGACACCATGGATGAATTTAAAATAAGATATTATCTGGAGCTAGATAACAATGAGCATCGCGGCGCATTTATAGATCTGATTCGCAATAAGCTTAATGAAGGGAATGTAACACTATTATATGCCGCTAAAAATGAGACATATAACCATGCGCATGTATTGAAGGAATGGATAGAGGAAATAATTTCATGAACTATTAAAAATAGGGGAACAAAATATGGAAAAATTCGTCTTGTACAGTAGGAGGTAGTTGTATGAAAAAGAGTATTTTCAATGTTGTGGTTTCTCTTATTCTTATTTCTAATTTTGTTTTTGCATACGCCAATTCGGGTCCGGTAGTATGGCCTGCGGCACCATCTTCTGATATTGTTGCAGTTGAAGAAAACAGCCCCATTGCAGTAAGAAATGAAATGTTGACGTTTGACTTTAATGATGCAAAGAATTCATCCTACAGCATAAGCGGAAAAGTAACAGCAGAGTATGAAATGCACAATCCCACAGACAAAAGAGAAACATCTGTAATGGCTTTTCCTTTTGTTGAAAGTGTAAGAGGGTTTTCAGAAGATGCTGTATCTATTATGGCAGATGACAATACATTGCCATTTGAGGTGTATATAGGAAGCAGGATAGACAGCATAGGTAATTATGGCGAAGAGCAGCAAAAAGGTATTTATGATTTCAATGAAATAGTGGGCACAATCAAAAGGGATAAATATATGCCGTATAATTTTTCTGAGGATGAAACAGGAAAACTATATAAAATATATGCGGAGCCCAAGGCGGATAATGCTAATCTTTCTGTTGAATTTAATTATGATTCGGCACATACGAAGGTTATGACAAAAGGATTCAACAGCTTCTCAGGTGATGGTGAAAATATAAGAGTTGCTGCGAGACTTTGGAAACCTGAAGTATTAGAAATATTTATTTTAGGTGAGGATGTCAATTTAGTCTTTGAAAAATATAAGGATGGAACTCTTACCGAAAAAACAGACTTACTTCATTATGAGGTAACCTCCGAAGATATTTTGCTGAAGGATTATTTGAAGCAATATACCGATAATGGTGATAATGATATTTATAACTTCAATGAAATACAATTGTACAATATGTATGCGAAGGAATTAGACAGGGTTTTTACAAGCAATATGGGTTTTTGCTCGGAGGATATGTTATCCGAAGAATGGTACAACAAGAGGATATTAATATTGGTATATACAGTTGAATTTCCTGAAAATTCAACGAAGACTGTGAGTGTGAGCTATACTGCAGCCGGAACCATGGACAGAAGAGAAACAAACACTCCTCAATACACTTTTGACTATATATTGAACCCGGCTAAAAACTGGAATGATTTCAAGAACCTTAACATAAAAATTATTACTCCTGAGGAAGCTCCATATATTATTAAAAGCAGTGTTGATTTCAACAGAGAAGCGGATAATACTTACAGTGCAACCTTAAATTCTCTGCCGGAGCAGGACCTTTCATTTACTCTGTATTATAAAGAAAAAATATCCTTGTTTGACAGGGTAGATTTATACAAGGCTTCCATAATCGGTTTCCTGGTTCTGATAATTGGGACAGTTGCAGCTATTGTCTTTATTGCTTTCAAGCTTATTAAAAGATTTGTTTGATATCTGTTTGTAAACGTGCAGCAAGAGATTATCAAAGAAAAAAATTTGGAGAAGTTCGAATGAATGTTGATGAATTAAAAAAGATATGGCTGGAAGAAGAGGCATATGTCTTTAGAGGCTGGGATTTTTCACATATTCATGGCAGATATGACGGAGAGGGGATACCTTGGGATTATGGTTCCATTGTACTGTCTCATTTGAATGATAAATATAGACTCTTAGATATGGGTACAGGAGGCGGAGAGTTCTTGCTGAGCTTGAACCATCCGCATAATCTGACCTGCGTTACGGAAGCATATCCTCCCAATGTGGAACTTTGCAGAGAAAGGCTTGAGCCTTTGGGAATTATTGTTAAGCAAATATATGAAGATGATAATCTGCCTTTTGATGATGAATATTTTGATATAGTTATAAATCGCCATGAATATTATGAAGAGTCAGAAGTATGCCGTATATTGAAAAAAGGCGGCTTATTTATTACGCAGCAAATAGGCGGAAAAAACAACTATGATTTGTCATGCAGACTTATAGATGACTTTAGACCTCAATTTCCTGACTTCGATCTAAAAAATGCGACGGATAAGTTGGAGAAAAACGGTTTTAAAATACTTGGCAGAGAAGAAAGCTTTATTCCGGTACGTTTCTATCATGTAGGAGCTTTTGTTTACTTTGCAAAAATAATACAGTGGGAATTTCCGGGCTTTTCGGTTGAGAGCTGCTTTGATAAACTTTGCGATTTGCAGAAAGACATAGAGGATAACGGAGTAATACAAGGAACTGAACATAGATTTATAATAGTATCAACGAAACTTTAAAAAAGGAGCTGTAGCAATTTTGGTTTTGCTACAGCTTTTTGATATTTTTATTTCACTTCCGGATTTGTTTCCATAAGATTCAGGAATACATCGGCTATTTCGGGGTCAAACTGTGATCCTGAGCATCTTTTTATTTCCAACAGCGCCTCTTCCTTGCTCTTTGGTTTTTGATAAGGGCGGTTGGCCGTCATTGCTTCATAAGCATCCGCAATGGTTATAATCCTTGATTCCAGCGGAATTTCATGGCCCTTAAGCTTGTCGGGATATCCGTTTCCGTCGAATCTTTCGTGATGGTGTCTCACAACTTTTGCTAACCCTGCATATTCGTATGTATTTCTAAGTATGTGATAGCCTGTTTCAGAATGTTTTTTAATTATATCAAATTCGTCATTTGCTAATTTTTCTTTTTTGTTTAACAGCTCAGGAGGAATTATTATTTTTCCTATATCATGCAGAATTCCGGCATGCTTTATGGCATGAATTTCTCTATCGCTGAAATTCATTTCCTTTGCCATGAGCTCGCAATATTCTGCAACCCTTTCCGTATGAATCTGTTCGTTGTCATATTTCAGATTGATGCTGCGCAGCACATTTTCTATAACCTGGCTTCTCATAGCTCTTCCATACTTCATTTTTCTTTCATACATTGAGTTCTCGGCATTTTTAATTACTACGTCCATATCCTGGCTTTTGTCGGTCTTTATATCATAACCGACAGCGACGGAGACAATAACAGATTCGAGCTCAATTTTAGCTGTTTCCTCAATAATGGCATCTCTTATATTCAGCGCCTGCTCATGGTCTGTATTTGGAAGCAATATAGAGAACTCATCACCGCCCATGCGGGCTATAACATCTTGAGCACGGCATGCTTTCTTCAGTATTTCGGCCACCTTTTTAAGTAGCGTATCTCCCATTTCATGGCCGAAGGCATCATTGGTAAGCTTTAATCCGTTTATGTCCAGCACCATTATGGCAACAGGGAGATTTTCAACCGTATCCATGCGTTTCATCGCTTCTTCCATATATCTTCGGTTGTACAATCCCGTGAGATAGTCATGATAGCTGAGATATTCTATTTGATTATGCTTTTCTCTCTTTTCGGTGAAGTCTCTGAAAACAATAACTACACCTGTTATTTTTCCATCCTTGCTCCAAATAGGTGCCGCACTGTCCTCTATAGGAAGAAGTGTGCCATCTCTTCGTATTAACGCGGTATGATTTGCAAGCTCTTTGATTTCACCCGTCTTAAGAACATCCTCAACCAAGTTTCGGCATGGTTCCATTGTATATTCATGAATTATTGTAAAGACCTCAACAAAATCTTTGCCGATAGCCTCTTCCTCCTTCCAGCCTGTAAGCTGTTCTGCTATGACGTTCATTAAAATAATCCGTCCCTTATTATCGGTTGAGATTACGCCGTCACCTATGGATAGCAATGTTGTTCTGAAATTTTCCTTTTCCATATACAGAAGCTCTTCCATCTTTTTACGGTTGGAAATATCATCAATGATAACGGCAAATTGATTATGGTTCGGCGAATATGCAACAACCTGGTACCATTTTTCAAGCTCATCGTTATAATTCTCAAATTCCTGAGAATCACCTGTCAGCGCAACCTCTCCGTATGCATTTATCCAATAGGGTTCAAGGTGAGGCAATACTTCCAGAGCTCTTTCACCCACTATTTCATCGCTTTTTAATCCCGTTAATTTTTCAAAGCTGCTATTTACACTTAAGAACCTGTAGTCGACCGGATTGCCTTCTTCATCCGTAATGATTTCATGAACCGCTAACCCAAGCTGCATTTTTTCTACAAGCATTCGGTGGCTAATGATTATGTCCTTAATGGATTCCTGAGTAGTGCTCAGGGATTTGGCAATATCTCCGAACTCATCCTTTTTACGAATTAAGTCCTGAGGCACTTCATGGGTGAAGTTTCCGGAGGCCATAATACTAAGTTGATTTTTGATATTTTCGNNTACGATTGATTTTATTACACCGTCGGATATTTTGCCTAATATTAAAATCAGTGCAGCAAATACTAAGGATGCTACAATTGAAATTAATCTGATATTGCCTGCTATGGCTGCATGAGCATCTTTCATTTGATACCCTATATTGACGGAGCCTATGAGTTTCCCTTCAATAGCAATGGGATATACTATATCATAGATGTCTTCACCCAATGAGGATGAGTAATATTCCGAAGCATAAGTGGTTCTGTCTTGAATGGCGGAAATAATTTCTGCATTTCCTTTCTTCAAACCTATATTGCTCTTATTGCTGCTTGCAATTACGACAGCATCATTGTTTATAACGTCAACATATAAGATGCCCTCAGCGGATGCCGCATCTTCCGCAATCGCCTGATAGCTGAATCTTCTTGTGAGTTCGTATACTTTATCGGCAGAGATTCCTACCTGCACAAATCTGCCGTCTGAATTTCTGACAGCTCCGTATTTTACATAGTTGCCGAATTTTGCATCCTTTCGTATATCCTCCATCAATTCCTTCTGGCCTTGAATGATTGCGTTCAGAGGGTGGTCTGCGTCAGGTCTCCAGCCTAAATATCCCGGTATGGTTGAGTAGATGATTTCTCCATCTTCATCCAACCAATGAATTTCGTCAACTCCTAGGCACTCTGCTAATTCATCTAAATAATCGTCACTTAAAATATCCGGATTTTTGATTACTATGTTGCATGCCGCACGGATGCGGTCTTCAATAACGCCGTTTAGCACGACTTCTGCTGCCTCATTGGATTTAAGTCGTTCAACAAACTGCTGCGCAATATGGAAGCCGTGAGTTCTCATAGTATTAAGAAGGCTTTCTTTTGTGAAGAAAGAGGAGAGACCGGCAATTGTCAATATGGCCATGAATACAACCAAAAGAGGAAGATACAGTATTTTTGCTCTAAATGAAAGGGATTTTTTGTACAGTGCACTTAATATGCCTGAATGATTTCTTTCGTTCATATTTACCGCCTTATATTTTCAGTAATCGTTAGTTTGGATGTCATTGCCAAGACAAAGCCGATGCTTGTAACGGCAATAAAGATTGCACTATATTTATCGTCACAGAAGGTAATTTGATTAATAAAAAATGTATAATAATTTATAAAATTAAAAAATAAACAAAATAAACAAAGCCAATTCAGTATTTAAAGTTGTTAAAAAAAGTTTGCTAAAAAAAGTTTATCTTTGTGATTTGGGGTATAAATATATAAATAAAGGCTACTTTATATCTTATTGAAAAGGAGAATTAAAATATGAGTGATTTATTTAGCTTAAAGGGAAAAGTTGCGCTGGTAACAGGAGCGTCATCAGGTTTAGGAGTACAATTTGCAACAGCGCTTGCAAGAGAGGGGGCGGATGTTGCTATAGTTGCCAGAAGAGTGGAAAGATTAAATGATGTAAAGAATGAGCTGGAGAAATTCGGAATAAGAGTTCTGCCTGTTCAATGTGACGTAACGGATGTGGAGCAGGTAAAAAAGGCCGTTGCTGAGATTAAGGAGCATTTTGGAAGAATTGATATTCTTGTTAATAATGCCGGAATAGGATTTGCTGCACCTGCAGAGCAGCAGACTGATGAAGAATGGAATAAAATGATAGGGCTCAATCTCAATGCTGTTTACTTTGTTGCCAGAGAAGTAGGAAAGGTAATGGTAGAGCAGAAATACGGAAAAATAATAAATTTAGGATCAATTCACAGCACTGTTGCAATGAATGCTTTCCCGGTATCTGCGTATATGACGGCGAAAGGCGGAGTTATGGCTATGAGCAAGGCCCTGGCAGTTGAGTGGGCTAAATACAACATTACGGTAAATACAATCGGTCCTTCATACTTTGAAAGTGAGATGACATCAGCCATTGTATCAGACCCGTCATTCCA
>DOON01000072.1 GCA_003514865.1 Clostridiales bacterium | reverse complement strand
AAGAAAGCTGTTGAAGCAGGATACTGGCATCTGTACAGATTCAATCCTCTTCTGAAAGAAGAAGGCAAGAATCCGTTCACATTAGATTCCAAGGCTCCTTCAGCATCATTCAGAGAATTCCTTGAAGGCGAAGTAAGATACTCATCATTGAAGGCTTCATTCCCAGAGGTAGCAGAACAATTATTTGCCAAGGCAGAAAAAGACGCTAAGGACAGATATGACGGCTACGTAAGAATGACTCTNNGCTTTTGTATTCAATTTGTAACATCCACACATTGCAATAGGTGGTAAAATAATGGAAAAGATATATTACTTGAATAAAAATAGGAGATGAATTATGCTTAAAAGAAAAATCAGTTTATTAATTGCAGTACTTATGCTATTTTCAATGCTTACGGGATGTAGTGTAAACGAGCTTGGCTATCTGAACTTGTCAGGTGAAATAAACAATCTCAAACAGTATGGATTTAAAACTTCAACACAAGTTGAAATTTCCAAGATGATTACAGGCGGAGAGAAGAATTCTAAAATTGACCTGGAAATCAGCGGAGATGCAAATATTGAAGACCTTAACGCAATGTATCTGAACATGGATATTAAGGTTAAGATTGACGGAAAAGGAAACAATGAGCCGGTTAAGTTGATAATTGCAGATAATACGATTTATGTTTCAAAGAATGTAATAACAGAAGCTTTAAGACTTCAAGAGGAATTTGGCGAAGACGAGTTCAACCCACTGGTTGTTGAGAAGCTGCTCCAGGAGCTGAAGGATACAGATTACATAGTTATTTCCGAAATGGATGATGTTTACGGAAGTTTTTCCTATAAGGAAGACTATACGGTGCTGGTAGAAAGTGCAAAGGAATATTTAAAGGATGCATTTAAAGGATTTGATTCCAAGCTTATAACGAAGACAAGCAACGGATATGCTGTTGAACTCACTGCTGAAAGTGCAGTTACATTTGCTGAGAGACTTGTTAAGTATATAAGCGAAAATAAGAAATTAGTATTTGATGAAACAATGAAATATCTTGAAAAAATATATGCTGCCATAGAAATTGAGGGAATGGAAGGCTCTGTGGAAGCAGCTGAGGTTATGGCAGAGTTCGAGGGAATGAGAGAAAGCTTCTATACAGCAATGGACGAGGCTTCGGCATATATGGAAACAGGCGGGCAAAAAGAGATTATTGAAATGCTCGACAGAAGCTATATCAAGAGCGAAATATACAAAAAAGGCAGTGTATACGGACAGAACATCGAGAGCGAATTAGTATTTGACAGTATTATTGCAGGAAATATCAAGTCTAAGTCTGAAATGACAGCAAAGACAGTTAAGAAGAACCCTGTTGCAGGGAAGACGATAACTGTGGAAGAGCTTGAAAATCTGTATAATGTATTGGAAAACAAGTATAACCCTGTTGAAACGATTGAAGTGAGCTGGTACAGCTGGTATGAGCAGGGAGACGAAGCTGATGTGAGCAAGTACAGAGCAGACGGTAAATACGACTGGGATTATCAGCCATATGTTATAATAGAAGACAGAGTATATCTTCCTTTGAGATACATCGGTGAAACATTTGGCGAGGATGTACAGTGGGATAATGAGGGAAGAAAAGCATATGTTGTCAGAGGAAGCGAAAAAATAGACATGACCGGTGTGCTGGTTGACGGCAAGACTATGGTTAAGGTAAGAGATTTTGAAAAGCTTGGCTACAAAATAGACTTCGTTCAGGACGAAGATTGGTCAATGGCAACAATTGAGAAAAACAAATAAATATAAAATAGCTGCGGCAATGCCGCAAGTAAAAAACCGCATCTCTGCGGTTTTTTGTTGTTTAAAATTGTTTTTTGTACGGCAGTACAAATTAAATTTTATTATAGGAGTCATAGTAACACTCATGATGTTACTCAAAGGTAACAAATATGACCTATGTAATCTTAGTATATGTGGCAATGTTAATTTTGATATATATAGAGCATATAAGTATCAGCATAGTTTTCCAAAGAACAAAGGTAAATTGAAAAATTGCGCATATTTTAGTTACTATTTATGAATATTGTGATATAATCTAAATATTATTTTTGAAAGGAAAGAGGGGAAAGGTTGAGATGAAATACTTGATACAAGNNCTACTTGCAGGACTGATGACCGGAATTATAAAGATAGAGCAGGTGAAACCCTCGGGAAGCTTTTTGCTTGATATAATGCCTGTAATGTTCGTACCTGCAGGAGTGGGAATGATGGACATATGGGGTGATGTCTCAAGCATGCTGCTGCCGTNGGTGTTTATTTCATTGTTTACCACGGTTTTTGTTATGGCTGCGACAGGCAAGACGTCCGATTATATATTAATGAAAGGCGGGGATAAGAGTAAATGAAAGAGGTTATGAGCAATTCACTTTATTTTGGCATTTCCGTAACTCTTTTGGGATATTTTGCGGGCTTATTCCTCAGCAGGAAGTTCAAGCTGAAAATTCTGAATCCCATGCTGGTTTCAATAGTTCTGACAATTATAACACTTCTTGCATTTGATGTTAAATACAGCGATTATATTCAAAGCGGAAAATATATAAGCTACCTGCTAACTCCTGCTACGGTGTGCCTTGCCATACCTCTGTACGAAAAAATTGATTTGCTGAAAAAGAACCTCAAGGCAATAATGGCAGGGATATTGGCGGGAGTTTTCACAAGTCTGTTCAGTGTGCTTGCACTGTCAATACTTTTCAGTCTGCCTCATGAGATATACGCCAGTATCCTTCCGAAATCAATCACGACTGCCATAGGAATTGCAGTTTCGGAGGAAATTGGAGGAATGCAGGTAATTACGGTTGCGGTAATCATAGCTACGGGAATTTTTGGGAATGTTGCCGGTGAGGGTATATGCAGGCTTTTAAGGATTAGGAATCCTATATCTGTTGGGCTTTCCTTCGGAACGGCAGCTCATGCTCTGGGAACATCCAAGGCCCTTGAAATCGGAGAAGCAGAGGGAGCGATGAGCGGACTATCCATTGCCATATCAGGCTTTATTACGGCAATTCTTGCTCCGATGTTTGTGAATTTTCTGTAATTGGTGCGGCGATTTACCAATGCTTAATAATATGAGCATTTTTGTTATTGATTATAAAAGAAAATTACAATATAATTAAATTTATAAACCGATGAAGAGGTTAGAAAATGATAAATATAAAAATACAAGATGCTGCTGAAATTTTAAAGGGGTTGTGTGCAGGAAAGACTGATTCTGATGGATACATATGCGGTGTGAGTATAGATTCGCGAAAGGTATCGGAAAACAGCCTGTTTGTTCCTATAAAGGGAGCTACTGTAAACGGGCACAGCTACATTGGCGATGCAATTAAAAACGGAGCCGCAGCGACGCTGTGGAATAAGGATGAACCTTGTCCGCCGTCAGATATTGCGGTAATATTGGTGGATGATACTGTGAGAGCTCTTCAGGACTTGGCTTTTTACTACAGAAGCAGTTTGAATGTTAAGATTGTAGGAGTTACGGGAAGCAACGGCAAAACATCAACAAAGGACATTACTGCGGGCATATTGTCTCAAAAATATAAAACTCAAAAAACCATGGGCAACTACAATACGGAAATAGGCGTTCCTTATACGCTTTTAAGTCTTGACGAGGACTGCGAGGCTGCAGTTATTGAAATGGGAATGGAAAAGGGCGGCGAAATAGATTTTCTTACACGTCTTGTTCAGCCTGATGTCGGAATAATCACAAGCGTTGGTCTTGTGCACATAGATAATTTTGCATCCATAGATGAAATAGCAAGGGAAAAGCTTGATATAGTAAACGGAATAAAGGATGGAGGGTTGTTTATCCACTTTGGTGATGACCCGCTGATTGAAAAAACTGTCAAGGAAGCAGAAATAAGGGATAGCATAAGAAGGCAGACCTTCGGGGAAAATAAGGGAAACAGCTTGTATCTCACAGAGTTCAGGGAAGACTTAGATGGTATAACATTCAGAGTAAGCAATGAAAGATTTGAAGAGCTCCATGCTGATATGCTTGGAAGACACCAGGCATTGAATGCCATGGCAGCAATCCTTGCAGCCGAAGAGCTTGGCATGACTCCCGAGGAAATACGTCAAGGGCTTTTGAAAATAGAAAAAACGGGTTTAAGAAATGAGATTATAAAAATAAATAAATGCACCATTCTTAATGACTGCTACAAGTCAAATCCTGTTAGCATAAAGGCGGCACTAGATATATTTGAAATGATAGAGGCTGACAAAAAAATAGTGGTGCTGGGAGACATGCTTGGCTACAGGGAAATGAGCCGCGACATGCATTACAACGTGGGAAAGGACTTGGTTTCACACAGAATTGATGAGCTTGTCACAATAGGGCAGGAAGCAAAATACATAGCTCAGGGTGCAAGAGACAATTCCGCTGCAGTGAGTATTCTTGAGTTTGACACAAAGGAAGAAGCCACAGAATATTTGAAAAATTACATTAATGAAGACTGTGGAATTTTAATAAAAGGTTCGAGATTTTTGAAGCTTGAATATATAGCAAATACACTGAAGGCTCTGGAGGTAAATTATGAAAACTAAGCTGGCAATACTGTTTGGAGGCAAATCCGNNCCTGTGGGATGCGATATGACTTCATCTGCCGTGTGTATGGATAAGCACTTTACACATGTTATATGTGAAAATGCAGGAATAAAGATGGCGCCTTACATATCTGCTGTAAACAGCAGCAGGCTCAATGTTAAAAAGCTTTACGACGAAGCTTTTGAAAAGTTTTCTGTGCCCATGTTCATAAAGCCGGCAAACAATGGCTCATCCATAGGTATCAGTAAAATCAGGAACTATGAGGAATTTGAAAAGGGAATAATGGAAGCATTCCAGTCAGACAGAAAAATTATAATCGAAAAAATGATTGATGGGTTTGAAATTGGCTGTGCGGTAGTGGGCAATGAGGAATTGACAATCGGAGAAGTGGACGAAATAGACACAAAAAATGACTTTTTCGACTATGTTGAAAAATACAGCCAACATAATTCAAAGATACACTGTCCTGCACGAATCAGCGATGAGCTGAAAAAGCAGGCAAAGGAAGTTGCAGGAAAAACATACAGTGCTTTGGGATGCAGAGGATTGTCGAGAGTAGATATGTTTGTTACTCCCGATAATGAAATATATCTGAATGAAATAAACACTATACCCGGACTTACGGATCTCAGCAGATATCCGTCCATGCTGAAAAAAATCGGTATAGAATACAAGGATTTGATTGTGAAATTGGTTGAGCTGGCAATGGAAGAATAGAAGAATAATATAAATAAAAAAGCGNNCGCTTTTTTATTTATATTATTTCAGTCCCAATATTACTCTTGCTTCGTCAGGAGTTGCAACTTCACGTCCGAATTCTCTTGAAATGCGTGCAAGTCTTTCAACTAACTGAGCATTTGATGTAGCTAATTGTCCTTTTGAATAATAAACATTGTCTTCAAAACCTGTTCTTGCGTGTCCACCCAGCGTTATAGCAGCTATATTAAGCGGAAGCTGGTACCTTCCAACGCCTGCCACTGTCCATGTGGAACCTTCAGGTATGGAGTCTATCATAAACATTAAATCTCTCAGTTCTCCGCCCATTGCTCCGGGTACTCCCAAAACAAAGTCAAAATGCATTGGCCCGTTGATTATTCCTTTTTTAGCAAAGCGTATTGCAGTGTCAACCATTCCTTTTTCAAAGCACTCAAGCTCAGGCTTAACACCCAGCTCATTCATGCGTTTTGCAAATATCCTGATGTTTTCTTCTGTGTTCATGAACACATCATCACCAAAGTTGCATGTACCCATGCTTAGTGTAGCCATTTCGGGCTTCAGTTCTATTGGCTGCATTCTCTGCTCAGGTGTGTGCCATACAGCTCCGCCTGTTGAAGGCTGGAATATGATNNTTTGATTTGCTTGTAAACTTCATAATCCTGTGTAGGGTTTCCTTCAGCGTCTCTCGCGTGAATATGTACCATTGATGCTCCGGCTAAGTAGCATTGATATGCTGCTTCTGCAATTTCATCCGGTGTAAGAGGAAGATTTGGCTGCTGTGCTCTTGTTACTTCCGCGCCTGTAAGGCATGCGGTAATGATTAATTTTTCCATAGTGACCTCCAAAATTATAATTTTTTGCCTAATATTATTTTACAATATCATAGGGATATAGTCAATTATAATCAGCTGAGTATTCCCTCCAATAAGCATTTTTATAAATATCACCATTCCTACCATATATTTAAATTATGTCATAAATTTTAATCCAAATGCAAATCCATTATAGCATAGCAGAGGGTTTCCAATAATTACAATTTAAAAAATATAAAAAAATTTACAAAAAAGGTGGAAAACAGCTCCTATTTATAGTATAACTTTATAGGAGAAATAATATAACATATAGGTCATAATATTAAAGATATATAAAATTAAACGGGAGATAAAAAATGGACAGAGAATTAGCTTTGAATATAGTCAGAGTAACGGAGGCTGCTGCGCTGGGCTGTGGTAAGTACATGGGCAGGGGTAACAAGGAAATAGCTGACCAGGCTGCGGTTGATGGAATGAGAAGCATGTTTCAGGTTCTTGATATAGCGGGAACAGTGGTTATAGGAGAGGGAGAGCTTGATGAGGCTCCAATGCTTTATATAGGTGAAAAAATCGGAACATGGGAAAACGGAGCGCCTGAAATAGATATTGCGGTGGACCCTCTTGACGGAACGAAGCTGGTTGCCAAGGGGCTTCCCGGAGCGCTGTCTGTTGTTGCCGTGGCTCCTAAGGGATGTCTGCTGCATGCTCCTGACATGTATATGGACAAAATAGCAGCAGGACCAAAGGCTAAGGGATNNGCAAAGTCGCTGTGTAAGGATATTACCGAGCTTACTTTAATAATACAGGACAGAGAAAGACACCAGGATTTAATTGACAGAGCAAGAGGTATAGGTGCGAGAATAAAGCTTTTTGGTGATGGTGACGTTGCGGCTGCCATTGCAACATGTTTCGNNATCCGCCGCGGCAATCAAGTGCTTGGGAGGGGAATTCCAAGGTATTTTAAGGCCGGAAAATGAAGAGGAAAAAAGAAGATGTATAGAAATGGCGGGAGACTGCTGGAACAGAGTGCTTACAATGGAGGACCTGGCAAAGGGGGAAGATATTATCTTTGCTGCAACAGGCGTATCTGACGGTGAACTTCTGAAGGGCGTGAGGTACATGGCAAACAACAGAGCGAGAACCTCTTCAATGGTAACACGTTCAAAATCCGGAACCATTAGATTTATAGATACAACCCATTTTCTTGATAAAAAGCCCGGATATGCATTTGTGTAATAAAGAACCCCCTGTGGGGCTTCATAAATCGGAGCTTCCGGGGGGTTATAAGTACATTATATTTACCTTTTTACCTGCTTTTTTCAGTTCCTCCGCCAATCCATCAAGGATGTTCTGCTTGATATTGTATCCCATGGGGAAGTTTGGATTCTGGTGTGCGGGGTTGATTGCCCTTCCTATATAAAAGTTTATGTGTGTCCCTATGTCCGTGAGCATCTTTGTCAGAAGTGAGCATCCGTCATAGCTGTCGCCATCCGGTAAAGTTTCATAGCTTGATTCATTCAGCTTTTTAATATTTTTTAGCGTCTTCCCCAGAGTAAGAACTCCTTCTGTCACAAGGTCGAAGCCTTCCATGTATGCGATTGGAGGAACATCCTCCTTCATGGAATCCATATCCACATCAAGCTCCTTTCCAAGCTCACGCTCAGCTATAAGCGCAGTCGTGCCGCCGCAGATTATTTTTATATTTTCACTTGTATCCATGATTTCTGCAAGTGTTTTGTCAAGGGACTTATCGGCGGGGGGGGCTAGGAAACTGTCGATTACCTCAGGCCTTCTCACCTTCACCGTCAATATGGTTGTATCGTCTCCGGGCTTGTTGTTGTAAAGGTTGTTGCATACACCTATGAAATTTCCGTTGATTAGCTGTGACGATTTGTTTACGTGGTTCAAGTTTTTCAGGTACTCATTCATTTCATTCCACGACCAGCCTAAATTCAACATCTGTCCTATGCCTGCATGTATTGCCCCGTCGCTCACAACGCAGAGAGCATCACCTTCTTTAAGAGATATATATGATTCATATATTTTTTTGGAGCCGATAATTCTCTCGGTTTTATCCACAGGCAGCATCCTCTTCTGAGAGTAGTAAAAATAAGGAGGATTATCATATTCGGCAACATATGCAACGTTGTCCTTATCAATTTTAATTATGGTAAAGGTTGAATAGGCAAGCTTTCTCACCTTGCATTCCGGAAGAGTATTAATGACTGTTTCGATGGTGTCATCGATGGATGCACCATTTTTCAGCATAGTTACGGCAATTTTAGTGGTCATGGTAGCAAGGATATTTGCTTTTACGCCGCTTCCCAGACCGTCGGACATGACTATTATGCATCCGTCATCATCGTAGATATATTCAACCTTGTCGCCGCACAGCTCTTCCGTGTGCTTATTTATACTTTTATAATTTATATCTATAAATGTATCCATCATTTATCACTTTCTTCCAGAACAACTTTTTTGAGCTTAAGAAGAGCAGCCTTTGTTTCAGCTGTGGTTTCACCCAGAAGTCCT
>DOON01000300.1:11552-11960 GCA_003514865.1 Clostridiales bacterium | reverse complement strand
ATGTGCCTGTCCTGAAAGCTCCTCGCTGTTTGCTGCGCTCGCCTCAGCTGTAGCTGCATTTTGCTGCACTACAGAAGATATCTGCTCTATCCCGCTCCTTATCTGGTTTACTGAAACGGTCTGGTGCGAAGATGCTTTTACTATTTCATTTATCAATTCATTTGTTTCATTTGTTTTGCTCACTATTCCCGCCAGTGATTTGCCTGCCTCGTCTGCCAGCAATGTTCCCTTGCGAATTGCATTGATTGAATTTTCTATAAGGGCTGTTGTTTGCTTTGCAGCCTCGGCTGACTTGCCGGCAAGATTTCTCACCTCATCCGCAACCACCGCAAATCCCTTGCCTGCCGATCCGGCTCTTGCCGCCTCCACTGCCGCATTTAACGCAAGTATGTTTGTCTGGAATGCTAT
>DOON01000300.1:0-11529 GCA_003514865.1 Clostridiales bacterium | reverse complement strand
CCACTTCTCTTGATGCTTCCATAGCTTTGTTTCCCGCATTTTCAGCATATTCCGCATTGTTGACTATTGTCTGGTATATCTCATTTATTTCGGCTGAAAGCTCTTCTATTGCACTTGCCTGCTCCGTTGTACCCTGAGCCAGTATCTGAGCTCCGGAGGATACATGCTCTGCGTTCATATTGATGGAATCAGCTGATTCCTTTATTTTTCCTATGGTTGATTTCAATGTCTCCGACACATGCAGCAGTGAGCCTTTAAGCTTAGCAAATTCTCCTGCATAATCATTTTTCAGTTCAACGGCTAAATTTCCCTCAGCCATTTCATCAAGAACATCCACACTTTCATCTATGTAGGCTATGTAGGATTTCAGCCTTAAGGTAAGGCTCTCGATTGATTTGGCAAGCGCTCCGATTTCATCGCTGCTTTTTATGTCTATGTCAACATCCAACTCACCCTCAGCCAGCTTGTTTGTTATTGCAGTTACCCTTTTTATAGGCCCTGTAACAATTCCAAGTATTATAAACATCACAACCGATAATGCTGCTATGGTTGCAACATATATAAGAATTATAATTCCTATGAGCATGCGCGTATTGGATGTAAATTCATTCTTAGGCATTGCGGATATTATTTTCCATCCTGTACTTCCTATTTCAGCACTGTTGCCCATGATTTTATTATCTTTATACGTGTATTCTCTTACCTCACCGTCACCGATTGAGTTAATCATATTTTGGCTGATGCCTATTTCATTTATGGTCTTCAGCAAATTATCTGCGTCCTTATGCGCCGCAACTATGTTGCTTCCGGTTAAAAGCGTGAAATATCCCTCGTTTCCAAGCTTGTATCCGCTGACCATATTCGCCAGAGTGTCGATAGTAATGTCAACGGCTGTCAATCCTTCTATTCTGCCGTTGACATGGACAGGCGCTGTAATTGTAATTACCATACCTCCTGTTGCGGCATCAACGTATGGGTCTGTAATGCATATTTTATCGTCCGTAATGCTTGCATAATATTCCCTTATGGTCAAATCAAAGGATTCATCCGACAATCCGTCCATATCATCAAAATAATAGGAAGGATTACCCTCCGGAATATATGCTGAAAGTATTATATCCTTGTTTGCTTTCTGAGTATCTATAAGTGTATTTCTCACAATATCTGATTTTTCATTTACTAAAACATCTCCACGGGTTTTAACACTTACTAAAAAATCCTGGATGTTTTTATCCTGTGCCATCTGTTGTACAATTGTAACATACTTTTCGAAGAAAAGCTCGGCTTCCTTGCTTACACTTTGAGATGTCTCGTTCAATATATTCTTTTCATTTTTGGTAAATCTGCTGTTTACCATTGCACCTATTATTGCACCATTTGCTAAAAGCAGCAGTGTGCAGCCTATGAACAAAATAAACATCAATCTTCCTTTTATGCTTCTTACCTTATGCTTTTTCACGATATCTTTTCGATTGTTTTTCCCACCCATTTATTCTCTTTACCTCCATAAAATTTTGGTACTATAGTATTATCGGAAATATTATCGAAAACTTTAACTGTATCGGCAAATTAAATAATTCACAGCCTTGTTCATAACAAACCCGGCAGCTTATCGGGCTGCCGGGTATAAATTATTTATTTACTGCTAATGAATCGGTATTGAATCCTCCTACCAAATCGTTCAGTATATGTGCCTGTCCTGAAAGCTCTTCACTGTTTGCAGCGCTTGCCTCGGCCGTAGCCGCATTTTCCTGCACTACGGATGATATCTGCTCTATCCCGCTTCTTATCTGATTTACCGAAACGGTCTGATGTGAGGATGCTTTTACTATTTCATTTATTATCTCATTTGTTTCGTTTGTTTTGCTCACTATTCCTGCCAGTGACCTGCCTGCTTCGTCCGCCAGCAATGTTCCCTTGCGGATTGCGTTGATTGAATTTTCTATGAGTGATGTGGTTTGTTTTGCAGCCTCGGCTGACTTCCCTGCAAGGTTTCTCACCTCATCTGCAACAACCGCAAATCCCTTGCCTGCAGAACCTGCTCTTGCCGCCTCCACTGCAGCATTTAACGCAAGTATGTTTGTCTGGAATGCTATGTCGTCTATTACCTTTATAATCTTTCCTATTTCATTTGATGAATTGCTTATTTCATCCATTGCTGAAAGCATATCCCTCATTTGTACATTGCCGGATTCCACTTCTCTTGATGCTTCCAGGGCTTTGTTTCCTGCATTTTCAGCATACTCTGCATTGCTTACTATTGTCTGATATATTTCATTTATTTCTGCCGAAAGCTCTTCTATTGCGCTTGCCTGCTCTGTTGTGCCCTGAGCCAGTATCTGAGCTCCGGAGGATACATGTTCTGCGTTCATATTGATGGAATCTGCCGATTCCTTTATCTTCCCTATGGTTGATTTCAATGTCCCAGATACATTCAACAGCGAGCCTTTAAGCTTGGCAAATTCTCCCGCGTAATCATTTTTCAACTCCACAGCCAAATTTCCCTCTGCCATTTCATCAAGCACGTCCACACTTTCATCTATGTATGTTATGTAGGACTTCAGTCTAAAGGTCAGACTCTCGATTGCTTTTGCCAAGGCTCCGATTTCATCACTGCTTTTTATGTCTATGTCCACATCCAGCTGGCCCTCGGCTAATCTGTTCGTTATTTCCGTTATTTTCTTTATAGGCTTTGTCATTTTGCTTATCAATAACGCCATTACAATTAAAAGCAGTACCAATGCAATTATAAATGTAATTACTATATTCAAAATAATCTGTTTCGTATTAGATTCAAATTCATCCATTGTCATAGAGGACAGTATCCTCCATCCCGTGTTTCCGATTGCTATACTGTTTCCAATGAGCTTTTCATTCTTATATGTATATTCTGACACATTTCCTGATTTGTTCTTTATCAACTGGATCATATTGTCGCTCAGTTCAATCTCGTCTATGGTTTTTAATATGTTGTCTGAATCTCTGTGTGCCGCTACTATATTGTTTTCCGTGATCAGTGTGAAATATCCGGTTTCTCCTGTTTTATATCCATTTACAATTTTTGAAAGGTTGTCTGTAGATATGTCAACCGCTGCCAGCCCTTCTATTTTCCCATTGACCTTAACCGGTGCCGAAATTGTAATAACTGTCTTTCCTGTATTTGCATCAGTATATGGATCTGTTATGCAAATTATACCTTCGGATATGGACTTATAGTAGGATCTAGTTGTTGTGTCAAAACCCAAATCCGAAAATGCCGTAGGTGATGACAGATAGTAGTCTTTTTCAGCGATAAACGCCCCCAGTATTACATCCGGATCAGAATTTACTGTCTCCTTCAATGTCAGCGCCGCAGTCATAAATCCTTCTGTTTCCAGTAGTGTATCTCTTCCCTTCACATCAATCAGAAATTGCTGCAGGTTTTTGTCCTGGCCGATCTGAAGCACTATGCCAATATATTTTTCAAAGAATGCATTAGCTTTATTGCTGACACCCTCAGACGATGCTTCAAGTATTTCCTTTTCATTTTCCGTAAATTTACTATTGACCGTTGTACCGATTAAAATCCCCATAAAAAGCAATGCTGTAAAAAACATGACAAATAACACCAACGTTATTTTCATGGTTATACGTTTGGTCTTCCTAGTTTCTGCCTCTTGTTCATTTGTTTTTTTCATTTTAATTTTCTTCATAGGCGCACACTTCCTTATTAATTTTTCATATAGTGATTTTATTTAAAGCGGACCTAAATAGGTCCGCTGTCAGGCTTTTATGTTTATCAGTCTGGTAGGTTCTTCTGGCTGATTTAAAATGCTTTTGACATTTTTCAGTTCATCGTTCAGATTCTTGCGAATTAAATTATCGATTCCGGCAGTTTCTTTGAATACCTCTCTTATTTCCTTTTTTAAATAATCAAACTTGTCGACTTCTCCAAATTTCGAATAAAGCTCTTCTTTCTTCTTTATTTCCTCATTAATGGCATTGATATTTTCAATACGCACCTGTCTTTCATCAAGCATGGAGTTGATTTTATCGTAATCGGTTTTTGGAGACAACCCCCGTATTTCCTCAGTAAAGTTTTTCAGCTCCATTGCAGCTTCTAATTTTTTTTTCAACAGCTCTTCCATACTTCACCGTCAATTCCTTGATGCTCTTGCTATTACATCCGCTTCTGCCCAAGTATCTCTTAATTCTTTGACAATTGGAAGAATTTCATCTATATACTTAGCTGATTTCATTGAAGTTGCCTTGATAATTTCTCCGTTAATAAACATATACATGTCTGCTAGCTCCTGTGATAAGACGTATTTGTCATCGAGGGTCACAATGAGATGATTGAATATATGCCTTGTTTTTCCAAGAACTACATTGGCATTATCATAATCATTGTTCTCTATCAGAAGCTTCCCCTGGTTGAGCTTTTTAATTGCCTCATCGAACAATAAAAGCAGAAGCTCACCTTTTGTCATTGTATTTACAGATGTTTTTTTATACTGTTCAAATGGATTCAACATATCCTCTCCTATTGTCTTAATTTCCCGTCATGTTTGTGAGCCATGAGCCTTGAGCGTTTAGCCTGCTCATAGCCTTTTCCAACTGCGCAAACTGGTTCCAATATCTTTTTCTTTCAACCTCGAGAGACCTTTTAAGGTCTTTCATCTTGTCATCATGGTCCTTGATTTTCTCAGAAATGAGGTTCTTATCTGCAGTCATTCCTCCCGGAAGTCCTGCTTCATCTATGAGCAGTCCCGTATTTCCGTATTCGCCAACATTTTTTACAAGTACCTTTTTAAGTTGGACAGCTATTCCGGAAATACCATCCTCTCCCTTGCTTGACTCACCCGTAAACAGGTTCTTTATTTCATCAGGATTTTCCAAAAGCTTTTCTTTGAACTTCTTTTCATCAAAGACCAATTTACCGCTTGTATCCATTCTTGCGGATGAGATACCTATGGCGGCGAGATTAAGGGTACTAACATCGGTAAACNNGTTTTTTATTTCGTCTTCCTTCATGTCATCCTGCTGCTCTGGAGTAAGAGGAGGATAATCTCTTTTCGGTTTTTCCTTTGTCTTCGTTCCTAATAGATCTATTATCTCATTGTATTCTTCGATGAACTTCTTAACCTTTTCAACTACCTCATCGCTGTTGTTTGTTACCTCAAAGGTTATTGGCTTGCTAAAATCAATGTCCTTTGCTTTTGCATTAAGCTCAATGTTGATTTCCTCAACGGAAATGTTAGCACTACTTCGTGTAATCGTGGTTGAAATTCCATTTAACTTATAAGTCAGCTCTGTATCTGTTCCGTTTTTTGCAGTGTAATCAGTTCCCGCTGTACCGAACAACGCTGTAGCTAAATTACCGCCATCTAAATCAGTGATAGATACTTTTTTGTGTGCTCCTGTCTCTTTAGATACTGCCGAAAAAGTATCTGTTGTTGAAGAATAGGAAATGTTCACATCTTATTCAGCATTGATTTTTTTGATAATATCATTNNTACCATTAACATCTATTTTATAAACAGCTTCTCCCTTATCATTTGTGGCAGTCCCGGTTGTTAGTGAAGTTTTTAATCCTGATGATCTAGTGCCATCTATTGCTATGTTTCTGTTAATCCTGTTATAGTCACCGGATTGCAAACCTGTAAGCATGCTGAGATGCTTGCTTATAGAGCTTACCCCTAAAATGTTGTTATCACCTGTAGCCTTAAATGTGATTTTACCCGCTACAGTTGTCTTATCCACTGTAATCTTTCCGGATCCAAAAGCTTTATCCAATTCTGTCTGCAAATGATCTGCTAATTTTCCCGAATCTGTTATTCCGGAATTTAATTTAATCTGCTTAAGTACTCCGTTGTATTCAAAGGTTATATATTCGTTATCGCTTCCCAAAACGTCTGTAGCTGTTCTATATAGCTCTGTTTCTACTATTTCATCGCCTATTTTTCCCTCATTATCTTTTCCGGCTACATTCATTTTGAAAACACTCAAAAATTCCTTGCTTGCTGCTGACAATACGCCTCCACCGGTTATTTCAAACTTGCCATCACTGTTTATGCCGAAGCTAACCTTATCCTTGCCTTCATCTTCAAGCTTCTTATTTACCTCATCAAGCTTCTTATTCAACTCTGTAAGCATAGTGTTCACATCTGCTATATTGTCACCCTCGAATTTTCTATCAATAGTAAAGCTATAGACCTTTTCATTCGGAATTGAAATGCTGAAGCTTTCTCCTGCCAACCTTGAAACATTCTTAGTCATATCATTGCTTGTACCGAACTCTTTTGTTGATACCGGGTTTTTTGAAGCAAAGCTTGCAGCCGTAGCCACACTTGATATATCCGTAATTTCAAAATTCTTTATGTTATTTGCATTCCCCGTTACATTTACATAGCTTGACGATGATTTGAAAGTGTCAGCTTCAAAAAACCTTGGGCTTAAAATATTTGTTTTGGAACCTGCTGAATATGAAAAATATTTGCTGCTCAGGGCAACTAACTTTGAGCTTATTTCCCTGTAGGCTTCCTGTTTGTATAAAAGCTTCTGCTTTGACTGATACTGCCTGTCGATTTTTGTTCTTGTGCGGGTTTTCATCTGCTTTACAAGCTCGTCTGTATCCAGTCCTGACATAAGACCGCCCACTCCTCTGCTAACTGATGAACCATATATACTGTTTGAAAGTATTGGCATAACTTTTTCCTCCTATTCCATTTTCCTATTTATTCAAATGTTTCAATAGCAAATCAGCTATATTTTCTATGGATGCCTGTGTCTCAACGGCTCCTATGTTATATGCAACCATTGGCATTCCGTATACCACCGAAGACTTTTCATCCTGGCCTATAGTGTATGCTCCGGCCTTTCTCATATTCATGAGGCCGCTTGCGCCATCCTTACCCATACCCGTGAGAATGATTCCAACGGCATTTTTTCCTGCTGTTTCAGCAACCGAGTTGAAAAGAACATCCACGGATGGGCAATGTCCGCTGACCTTTTCTCCAGGCTTGCAGGATACGTAGTATCCCTTTTCATCCTTCATGAGCTTCATCTGCTTATCACCCGGTGCTATGAGCACCAAGCCGCCTTCCACCCTGTCTCCGTCGGTTGCTTCCCGTACACTCATATTGCATATTTTATTCAGCCTGTCCGCATACATTTTTGTAAATCCCGGAGGCATATGCTGCGTAACTAAAATTCCCGGCATATCCTTGGGCAAATCTTTGATTATTTTAAGAGTTGCTTCTGTTCCGCCCGTTGAAGCTCCTATTGCTATTATTTTCTTTGTTGATATCTTAAGAAGCTTTGAAAGTGGTGTGAGGGCTTTTGCCTGAACAGCAGGAGCATTGGACTCTTCTATCCTTGCAGGCTCCTCTTTCTTTACCGTCATAAGCTTCGCAATGGAAGCAATTTTTATTTTCGTTTTTAGCTCTCTTATAAATGATTGAAAATCATTGCTTGAAGACATATCCGGCTTTTTAACGAAATCTACGGCACCTGACTGAAGCGCATCAAACACGCTTATGTTCATAGAGCTTACAAGAACAACCTTCATTGGATGCTCCACCATCAATTTTTTAATGAATGTAAGTCCATCCATTTTAGGCATTTCTATATCAAGCGTTAATATGTCGGGCTTGAGGGATATAATTTTGTCCATCGCATCCAAAGGATNNTCAGCTCGTTTTTCAACACATTTCTAAATAACAGAGAATCGTCGGTTATTAATACTTTAATATTGTTTGCAATCATAGTTAGTCCTTTTTGTATATTGCGGGATTAATATATATATATTTTGATTCATCCCTCTGTATTGTTTCCGCATGGCCTATCATCAGATATCCTCCCTGCTTGGATGCTTCATAAAACTTATTCACCAAATTTATTTTAGTTTCCGCATTGAAATAAATCATAACATTGCGGCAAAATATCACATCGTATTTGTTTTTTGCCATAATAGGCTCCATGAGGTTAAACACTTTAAATGTTATGTATTTCTTGATTTCAGGCTTAACCTGGTACTTGCCGTCCTTTGTTTTGTCAAAATACTTCTTCTTGTACACTTCGGATAGATTTTTTATGCTTTCCTCCGAATATATCCCTTCTCTCGCCTTAGAAAGCACGTTCTCAGAAATATCTGTGGCATGAATCTGTATTTTCCACTGGTTTGCAGAGAACTTGAAATAGTCATCCAACACCATTGCCAATGTGTAAGGCTCCTCACCGGAGGAGCATCCTGCGCTCCATATATCCAGAGTTTTCATTTTATTGTTTTTCTCCTGGTACGGAAGAATAACATCCGTCAGGAACTTAAAATGATTCTCTTCCCTGTAAAAATACGTATAGTTTGTTGTAAGCTTGTTGATGAGCATGGTTATCTCATCCTTGTTGTTCTTTTTCACGCTGTCTAGATACTGCCCGAAGCTGCTCATGCCTTTTCGCTCTATTAAGTTGGACAGCCTTCCCTCTATTAATACTTTCTTCTTAGAAAGGTCTATACCGTAATTTTTATGCATATATTGAACAAATTCTAAAAACTCACTGTCTGTTAATTTTACCATATCTATATACTTTCTATTATATTTCCTATATCAAGGATTAAATTGATACTTCCGTCTCCGAGTATGGAGCATCCCGAGATCCCGGATTCCTTAAGGTTGTACTTTGTAAGTATTGATGGAAGCGGCTTTACAACTACCTGAGGCTCTCCTATAATCTTGTCCACAAACAGGCACAGACTGTTGTCTCCTGCCTCAACCAATATCAATATTCCGTCCTCAATGCTGTTTGTATCTGTGCTTATATTGAAATATTCATTAATCCTTACTATAGGATAGCATTTTTCCCTTATGAGAATCATTTCGCTGCCATCAGTGTTGTGTATGATTTCCTTTTCGGAGGTCTTAAAGGATTGCTGGATATTCTTAATGGGTATGATGAACTCTGATTCACCTACAATCACCTGCATTCCCGCAACTATTGTCAGCGTTAGAGGAATTTTGAAGGTAATAACGGTTCCTGCTCCTTCCCTGCTGTCTAAGACAACTGTTCCTCCTACCTTTTCAACGTTTGACTTCACAACATCCATTCCGACACCCCTGCCGGAATATTCAGTTACCGCCTCATTTGTTGAAAATCCCGGAAGCATGATGAACTGATAAATTTCTTTTGGCGTATATTCGCTTTCAGGCTTGGTAAGCATTTCCTTAGCCTTTGCTTTCGCCAGTATTTTTTGAGGGTTGAAGCCTTTTCCGTCATCCTCGACGGTTATGTGAATTTCTCCTCCTGTGTTTGAAGCGGACAGTCTTATTGTTCCCTGTCTGTCCTTTCCTGCATCTATTCTTTCTTCATCTGATTCAATACCATGGTCCATGGCATTTCTCACAAGATGCATGATTGGATCCGAGATTCCGTCAACGATTGTCTTGTCGGGTTCGGTATCCTCACCCTCAAGTATGAGCTCCACGTCCTTGTTCAGCTCCTTGCCCATGTCTCTCACTATTCTTTTCATTTTCTGGAATATACCTGACACAGGTACCATTCTCAGAGACATGACTATGTCCTGCAGCTCATCAGTCAGCTTTCTCATCTGTCTCGTTGATTTTGTAAAGCTCTCGGAATTCAGCCTCTTAATTTCGTTATCCGACGAAACCATTGATTCTGCTATAACCAGCTCACCCACTATATTTACGAGCTTATCAAGTTTTGAAAGATTCACTGTAATAAGGCTCTGCTTGCTGTGCTTTAAAGCGTTGTCCGTCTTTACCGTCTTTGTCTGCTCCTTTGAAACCTGGGCCGCCTTATCAGTTTTTTCCTTCACATCCTCGTTTGCATCGGTGTGATGAGCTTCAACATCATATTCTATTACAGTATAGCTCTTCACATTAAGAGCTTCTCTTATCACGCCAACTGCTGCATTCAATGATTCCTTGTCATTTATATATACAAAAAATCCGTTTTTTATTATTTCCTGAGCCGTATCTGCTATGCTTTCAACCTTCTCAGGCTTGTGTGTAAAATCAATGCCTGTTTCTCTAAGCTGGTTTACCAAGAGATATGCCCTTAAATTTTCCATGCCTATGTTATCATCAAATATTATTTTTATTGCATAGCTGTCGCCTGATGCAGCAACAGGTTTTTCCTGCTCGTCATAAACTGTAGCAACAGCTGCAGACTGAGTTATTGCTGCTTCCTCAAACACATCTGATGAATCACCGTCAGGTACCGCGCCGGAAATTTTATTTAAAAATCCTGTTATTTCCGCCTCGAAAGCCTCCAAATTTTCCTCAAGCTCCTGGCCTTCCTCAATTTTTGTTATTTCTCCCTTAATGAAGTCTGTAAACTTGAACACTAAATTTACAAGCTGTTCATTATATCTGTGGTTTACCCCGTTTTCTCTGATATAGTAAAACAAATCTTCAACCTTATGCGAAATCGTCATGATGCTGTTAAATTGCATCATTGCGGAGGAACCTTTTATGGTGTGCATAATTCTGAAAATTTCATCGATGCATTCCTTGTCAAATGCCTGTTCGCTTTCCGCTCTCAGTAAAATATCATCCAATTGTTCCAATAATGAGTTTGCCTCGAAAAGATACATGTCCAGTACAGAATCTAAATTGTTATCCATATTAATCTCCTTGTTCAAGTTAGAGCCTTTATCTTACTTTTATATCGGCTGTTTTTACAATTTGTTAAGCAATGTCATTAATTTTTTTATTTTTCTGATAACCATTAATAAAAATGATAATTTTGCCGATATATTTACAGATAATATTTAATTTTTTTTAATTATATAGTATAATTAATACAAATTCTACAGGAGTTTCTATGATTGAAAATAATATTAATATTAAAACAAATAATCCGTTAAATGACGGAATTCTTAATAAACCAAAAATAAAAACAGAGCAGACGCTGCCCTTTGATGTTGTGGACCCCACAAGGGTTACAAAGCCGTCAAAGCAGGACCCCAGCAATCAGACAGGACAGAATTTATTCAACTACAACCCTGACTCTGTATTTGAAAAATTTATTAAAGCATTGCAAAATGCTCCTGTTTTGGCTGAAGGAGCCAGGAAGCTTCTTTTAAACAGGCAGTTTATCAATCAGAACATTATGAATGATCCGGTTCTTAAGGGATTGTTTGAGTCATTCCTCAGCAGCATAGAGATGAATGATGCTGAAATTTTAAACTTTCTTNNCAGAAGAATTCCACCAAATTTCACGGTGAATTCTTTGACAACCTCAGATCCCTTCTGAAAAACGACCCGAAAAACAATGATTTTAAATCTGTGCTGAAAAATTTTCTCAGGAGCTATGACTGCTTTGTTTCGGTTGAGAAAACAAATGATTCCATAAGCTCTTCCCTCAAAAACATTGAGCGGAATCTTCCGGACATGCTTAAGAAGCCTTTTAATGAAATGACGGGCAAATTAATTTTTGACGGTTCTAAGAGTGCAGATATGAACCTTGATTTACTAAAAAATGAAATTGTTCCGTTTTTGGGAAGATATATTTCAAAAATGAATGATT
>DOON01000157.1:6629-9963 GCA_003514865.1 Clostridiales bacterium | reverse complement strand
TAAGATAAGGAGGAGTAAATGATAGAAAATTCTGAACTTTTGAGATTTGTTACAGACCATTTAGAAGAGGGCATAATTCTTGTGGATGATAAAAAGAGAATTTGTCTGTTTAATGAGAAAGCAAAAAGAATAACAGGAATTATTTTTGACAGATACGCTTTTCATGAAAGCGGAAAAATATTAAAGGATGATATTGTAATAATTGCAGACATGGGGATAGGAAAAGACGACGGCAATTTATCTCCTGAAGATTTAAAAAAAATAAATATAATGAATAAAGACATACAGCCGGAGGACTGTTTAATTGCTGTAGGAGTTTTTGAAAACAATAAAATAAAACCGGTATACAAATACATCAGAGGAACAAACCTGAATCAAGAATTTTTTTTAGACACAAGCTATTTAGGCTTTAGCATACAGGTTAATGTTGATTATACAAAAAAGAACATTCAAATTAAAGTCAATGAAAATTCCTTTTGTGTTACTTTTTTGAATGCATTTGGGCATATGGTTATTATTGACGGAAAAACAGGCAAAATAAAGTTTTTTCAGGAAAAAGGATATACGATAAAAAAAGAATCTATAAAAGAAATTTTAAGCGGCAAGGTATATCTTTCAAAAGGCAATAAAAAAGAGTCTATTGAAGTTTTGGGGAAAAAAATAGAAGATATATTTGAAAAGGGTAAGCTATTGCAGTACTTGGAAGAAGTTTTGTGCGGTCAAAAAAATAAAATCGGAAATGATTTCTGTGAAATCAATAAAAGATTAGTCTTGTGCTCAATAGAAGCAATTCAGGAAAAAAACAAAACGGTGGGGGCTATGATGAGAATACAGGATGCCTCGGAGCTTGAAAAATTATTAGATGACAGGAATCATATATTGATGGAAATAGAAAAAAGTTATACAAACCGAACTATTTCTTATGGAGAAACCTCTGAGGATTTTTTCCAAGAGTTTGTAGGCAACAGCCATTCAATTAATCAGCTCAAATATTTAGCTCATAAAGCATCAAACACTAAATTTAATGTAATTATCACAGGTGAAAGCGGAACGGGAAAATCATTGATTGCCAGACTCATTCATGAAAAAGGCAACAAGCTTTCCACATTTGTTGAAGTTAACTGCAATGCAATAGCTCCAACACTTTTTGAAAGTGAACTGTTTGGATATGTGGGAGGTGCTTTTACCGGAGCATTGTCCGCAGGGCGCTGTGGTTTTTTTGAAAACGCAAATGGAGGTACAATTTTTTTAGATGAAATAGGGGATTTACCGTTAGAAATACAGGTGAAACTTCTTCATGTGCTCCAAAACAAAATAATTTACAGAGTTGGTTCGTCTAAGCCCATACCAATAGACGTAAGAGTGATTGCGGCAACAAATAAAAATCTGGAAGAAGAAGTGTTAAAGGGNNAACGTGCCGTAACTTTATGTGATGCAAATTGGATATATCCTGAGCATATTAGTATAAAGGAATTTGTGGCAAAGGGGATTTCCATGAGAGAACAAATACAGGAAGCTGAAAAGAGAATAATAAATGATGCCATTGTCAGAGCAAGCGGTAATAAAGCAAAAGCAATGCAGGATTTGGACGTATCAAAATCAGTTTTTTATGAAAAAATTAAAAAGTATTTTATAGAAATTTAAAGGATGATTTTTGAATAGCATAAATATATTATAAATTAAGTGTAAACCAAGATAGTACTGTTTTTCCTGAAAACAGTACTATTTGTCCTGTATTAAGAAAAAGCATATATCTATAGAAAAAATAAGCGCAATATTGCAGATGTTTCTGCACTTATTATTGGCATGATGTTTGCATAATAGAATTTAAAATATAAAAAAGGGAGAGGCATATGAACATAATAGATTTTCATTGCGATACTTTATTAAACTTTTATAGGGACAAAAATTTGGAATTGTGGGATAATCCAAGCCACATAAGTATTAAAAAAATGCAAGCAGGCGGAGCGTTAGCGCAGTTTTTTGCCATTTATATTTCAAGAAATGAAATGAAGACAATGGATCCATATGATATATTTCATGAGGTTTACTTGGTTTATAAAAAAGAACTGCAAAAAAACGACTCAACCATAAGCCCTGTTTATTGCTGGAAAGACTTTGAAAAAAATAGGGCAGAGGGTAAAATTTCTTCAATTTTAGCAATCGAAGACGGAGTGATGCTCGGCGATAAAATTGAACGATTAAATGAAGTGTACAACATGGGTGTAAGGCTCATAACCCTCACATGGAATTATGAAAATTTCATAGGTTTTCCTTGCAGCAAGGATGAAAATCTACATATGTTAGGACTTAAACCATTTGGGGTGGAAGTGATTTGTGAAATGAATAAGCTTGGAATGATCGTTGATGTGTCACATTTATCAGAGGGAGGCTTTTTTGATGTTGCTAAGCATTCTGTCAAGCCATTTGTTTCTTCTCACTCATGTGCAAGAGCGTTGAGCGGCCACCAAAGAAATTTAACGGACAAGCAGCTCAAGGTTTTAGGTGAAAAAGGAGGAGTAGTGGGAGTGAATTTTTGTGCGGAGTTTTTAAGAGAAGGTTCAAGCTACTCCAGCATTGATGATATTGTAATGCATACGGTTTACATGGCTGATAAGGCAGGAATAGAAAGTATAGCGCTTGGATCAGATTTTGATGGAATAGATGATGAGCTAGAAATGAAGGACTACTCGGGATACCCTATTCTTATAAATGCTTTAGAAAAACATTTCAAAAGTGATGAAATAGATAAAATTTGCTATCTTAATGCTATGAGAATAATGAAGGAATGCATGTCTTAAGCATATCCTGCCTTTAGCGTGAGATTACTCTTAACGGCGTTTTTTAATCGCCTGAAACATAAGATTATAAATAAGGAGATGAATTATTTTGAAGAAAAAGATTTTAAAAAACAGCTTGATGTCCTTCATGCTTGTGTGTGTAATTTTGCTAAGCACTGCAAGTCCTGTATTTGCAGCTTGGGGATTACCTGTAAGCGTTGATATCAAAGTAGATGATAATCAAACTCAAACACTGTATGGTTATACAGTGGAGGGATATGATTTCTATTCATTAGATGATATCGCTTACATTCTGAAGGGTAGCAGCAAAAAATTTGATATTCAAAAAAATAGTGACGGCAGCATAGAGCTGTTAAAAAACACTGATTTTTCAGAAGTTGATTATACTTTATGTACATCCGGAGTTATTAGAACCGGTGATGTTTCATTTATAACAAAAAGCTATACAATTGATGCAAGAAAAATCATTTATTCAATAGCAGTTGTTGACGGAGAAATTTACATGCGCTTGTCGGATGTATTTCAGATTTTTG
>DOON01000157.1:0-6476 GCA_003514865.1 Clostridiales bacterium | reverse complement strand
CAATGAAGCGGCTACTATGTTGGGAGAACATGCAGCCGGAACAGAAAAAAAGTTTGTTGAGATGATGAATGGCAGAGCAAGGGAGCTGCAGCTTGATAGTGCAAAATTCTATAATGCTCATGGACTTCCGGCCTATACGCGGCATGTATTTTCTTCAAAATTACAAAATCAGATGAATGCAAAAGATTTATATACTCTTGCTTGTTATGTAGTTAACAAATATCCGGAGATTATTGATATAACCCATAAGGAAAGAATTTCTGTAAGCAGTGTAGAAGGTTTTGAGTACTCGGGGTCAAGCACAAATCGGCTTATATTCCAGCTTGATGGTGTCGACGGATTAAAAACAGGCACAACTAATCGTGCCGGTGCTTGCTTTGTAGGTACCATGCTTGCAGTTCCCGGAGATGAAAACTCAAGAGTAATAGCTGTTGTATTAGGTGCTGAAGACAACATGGAGCGCTACTGGAAAACAGGTATTTTATTGCAATTCGGAATAGAAAGTTATCAAAAATAAAATAGGAGGAATAAACTCAGCATGAAGAAAAAAAGAGTTAAAGGTGCTTTACTGTTAGCAACAATTATTGTTCTCGTCAGTAATATGACAGTCACTTGTTTTGCTGCTTGGGGTATGCCCGCAAACGCTAATTTGCTGATTGACGGTAAATTAGTTGCTTTAAATGGATACAGTGTGGAAGGATATGATTACTATCCTTTAAAAGACATTGCATATATATTGAGAAATAGCGATAAATCATTTAATATCAAACAAGAAAACAGCACTGTTTCACTGATAAAAAATGAACCTTATCCCGATGATCACACTTTATTTAACGGCGGTGCTGTTCTTGAAGGCAATGCTGCATTTACTACTCAAAATTTTTATATTGATGAAATCAAATACACATACACTGTTTCAAAAATCAATGAAGAAATTTTCATGCGTTTGGTTGATGCAGCTCAGCTATTTGATATATGTATGGTATACAATCACACTAAGGATCAAATTGTATTAGATACAACAAAAAATTATATAACCAACTTTAATGAAATTGCAAAGGAAGGTTTTTTTGCTGCACTTCATGGTGCTGTTGTCGGAAATATAGAAGGAGATACATTTTACTCCTCTTTAAACGCAGATAAGCCTGCAGCAATAGCCAGCACAACCAAGCTTATGACATATCTGCTTGTCATGGAAGCTGTTGAAGCTGACAAGATATCCTTAGATGATAATGTAAAAGTAACAGAAGAAGCTGCCAGATTATCTAGGACAGAGGATTATGTTTTAGAAGATTTAACTATTGGTGATAAAATGCCATTAGAGGAGTTGTTAGATGTAATGCTTGTGGTTTCAAGCAATGAAGCTGCTGCCATGTTGGGTGAGCATGTGGCGGACACAGAAGAAAAATTTGTTGAGCTTATGAATAAAAGAGCAGAAGAGTTAGGACTTAACAGTGCAAAATTTTATAATGCACATGGATTGCCAATATACACCTCAGATGTTCTTTCTTCTAAATTGCAGAATAAAATGAGTGCACAGGATTTATTGGAATTAAGCAGGTATGTTATTAAAAAATATCCTCAAATAATAGAAATTACTAACAAACCAACTGTCGAGGTAACAAGTCTGGGTGGCTTTGAATACACAGGGAATACTACCAATCGTTTATTATTTCAAATTAAAGGCGTTGATGGCCTAAAAACAGGAACAACCAATCGTGCTGGCGCNNGCTTGTCAAGTTGCTACCATGCTGACTGAATCGTCTAATCCTAATTCAGACAGATTAATTGCTGTAGTATTGGGGGCCGAAGATAATCTGGAAAGGTACTGGAAAACAGGTCTTTTATTGCAGTATGCGAAAGAAGTGACCTGTGGCAGAAAAGCTGATGCAGCCTATATTTCAATACCTAAGAATGATGCTCCTGTTTCTGATAAAATAGAGATATTGTTTACAGATGCCATGGATGCAGGAAGTATAAGCGCTGCAATTAATGGAAAAGCGGTGAATAACATTAAGCTGTCTGAAGATGGAAAGTTTCTCACTGCATCATACAGCGGCCTTGATTATAAAGCTGCAAATACGCTTTCAATTTCCGGTAAAGCGGCAGAGCTAAATACAGAAATGAATAAGGTCGTATACAAATTTACAACTGTTGAAAAATCTTCTTCCAACAGTCAAACTGTCGCTAAGCCAATAGATGCTCTAAAAGATATTTCATCTGATCAGTGGTACTATGATGCTGCAAAATTTGTTGTTGAAAAAGGATTATTTACAGGGGTAAGTGATACGGAATTTTCTCCAAACCAAAATATGACAAGAGCTATGTTTGTAACAGTACTTGGAAGGATGGCCGAACAGCAGGGTGCAGTGGAATATGTGGCATGGACAAATGAAGTTGTATCAGGATACGATGTTGATACATTTGGAGACGACGATAAGGTTACAAGAGAACAAATGGCTGTAATTCTTCTGGAATTTGCAAAGCAATATAATATTCAATTAAACGAAAACACAGCAAAAAGTTTTGCTGATTCACATAAAATCAGCAGTTGGGCCTCTGAAGCCATAAATGAGCTTGTATCAGCCGGAATACTCAATGGATACGAAGATGGCAGCCTGCAGCCTCAAGAACATGCAACAAGAGCAGAAGTGGCAAGTGCTTTACAAAGATTCATGAAAGCCGCTAAATAAAATATTTTAATTTTGAATTCAATAATAATCAAGGGATGGTTTAAACCATCCCNNTTTGAGTGAGATATGCCAGTGTGAAAAGCGCGAGACATGAATAAAAAACAGAAAATATTTTTTTGTACCTGCCATGACCCGGAAGTATGGTAAATTTTTTTTCTATTAAGATTCCTTTTGTTTTTAATATTTTATAAAATCCATCGACACCGACAGGCGATACAACTCCTAATCTAAAGAAAGGGAGGAAGAAGCAAGGCTTTTTTTGAGGGTCAGTGTAAAGGGAAATTCCTCTTTTACCTAAAACAGCTTTTTGAATATCTTTAAGCTCCACTTTATTTTTGCTTCTCAAGATTTTGTTGGTGTACACAATATTATTTTCGTCATATTCGGCAGTAAAATATTTATATCCGAAGAAAAAGAAAATAGTTATCAATAAAAATACAAATTGAACAAAAAATGCAACCTCCAAATTGTAGGTGGTCGAATAATTATTAATATTAAACAAAATCACTTCCATAAACACTACAGCTCTTGCAACAATCAATAAAGCAAGAAGAATAAAAAAGACCTGTTTAGACATTGAAGTATAATAGTACTTAATTTTTTCCATAAATAAATACCTTTCATTATATATTAAATCAATTTTATAGATATATGGTTAAAAAGTAAAGGGATAATTTGAAAAGTTTTTCCTGAATCAAGGAAAGGGAGTCCTGCAATCAGAACGTATTATTATATGTGCAATCGAAGAAGTTTATTATAATAAATAATTTGTTTGAAATATAAGGTAATTTCCGCAGAGTTAAACAAAAAAATAACATAGAATTTTGGCATATAAATTGCTATAAATAAGAAAACAATAAAATAAAGGAGAAAGTAAAATGATACATTATATTTGGGTTGGCTTAGTTGCCATATCAGTTGTTGCCGGAATATTTACAGGTAATATTGTTGCAGTGCAGGATGCTTTATTTAATTTTGCCGGAATTGCAGTAGACATTGTAATTGGTTTGGTTGGAGTTATGGTCTTTTTTACAGGTTTTATGGCTTTGATGGAAAAAGCAGGTCTGTGTGAAAAATTAGGAAAATTCATAGGACCGGTAATGAGAGTTTTATTTCCCGATGTTCCTCCGGAGCATCCTGCAATGAGTTCTATGGCTTTGTATTTTGCGGCAAATATTTTGGGTATCGGTAATGCTGCGACGCCTTTTGGACTAAAGGCCATGGCAGATTTACAAACACTTAATAAAACAAAAAATATTGCTACTGATGCACAGTGTATGCTTCTTGCTATCAGTACAACTTCAATTACCTTGATCCCTGTAACGGTATTGGCACTTCGTTCAGCTGTACAAGTAGAAGGAAGTACAGAAGTAGTTGGTCCGGTTATTCTAGCAACAACCATTTCAACTGCAGTGGGAATAGGAGCAACACTTTTATTAAACAAAACAAAAAAATACAATCTTGAAAGCATCATTGAAAGAGAAATAAAAGCAGGAACGTTGGAAATTAACGAAGACTATGTTGGCAAAGAGCCAGTAAAGCTTTAATTAAGGGAGGAAAATTTGATGACTTATGTATTAAACATTATTTCAATATATGCTATTCCATTGGTATTACTGTTTATTCCGACTTACGCACTTATTAAGGGAGTTAAAGTGTATTCTGTTTTTACAGAAGGAGCAAAAGAAGGTTTGAAGGTATCTGCTACAATCGTTCCATACTTGGTTTGTATGCTCTGTGCAATTGGAATGTTCCGTGCATCCGGAGCAATGGATTGGCTGGTAAAGTTAATTAATCCAATTACTCAACTAATTGGTTTGCCGGGAGAAGTGCTTCCAATGGGAATAATGCGTTCATTCTCCGGCGGTGGAGCAGAGGGCATGATCAGTGAACTTTTTTTTACATATGGAAATCAAAGCCAAGTAGGAAGAATTGCATCTGTTGCACTTGGCTCAACAGAAACAACATTTTATATAATTGCTGTGTATTTTGGATGCGTTGGAATAACAAATGTAAGACATTCAATTGTTGCAGGATTATTAGGCGATTTAGCATCACTGATAGCTGCTACAGTTATAGTTAATGCTATGTGGTTTTAGTATTTTACAGCTTTAGAAAAAATAGTATAGCAAGCGCTCCTTGGCAGTGCATGCAACATAATAAGGCCTTTTGATACAGTTATATCAAAAGGCCTTTATATTTTTATTCGGTGGTTTTTTTCTTTAATGCAGGAAGCCTTACAATATTTATCAATGGTACAAGGTATAGGTAGACAGCATAGAGAATGCTTGTTGGGGGCGCAGACAATGTTGCAAGAGGGACAGCTATTGCAATACTCCAGGGGAAAAGCTCCGGGGTCATTACGGCAGTGTTTTCCAAATCAATTGCAAGGTCTTCATCAGTGAGGCCTTTTTCTCTGTACAGTTTGTTCATCAGCTGCTGGGTAAGCAATATGGGCAGTGTCTGGTTGCAGCAGAAAGCGGACATTACAAGTGAAGCAAAGGCTGTTGTCAGATAAAGTCCAGCCTTTTGGCTCATTTTCTCGAGTAGCTCCTGGATGTCTTTGAGCATTCCGGTTTCTTCAAAAATTCCGGAAAATGAGGAAGCAGTCATAATTATCAGAGAAACACCGAACATGGAAAGCAGGCCTCCGCCGGATATGATTCCCGAAAGCATGCTGTCTGATTGCAGCTGAAAACCGAATACCATTGTATGTAATATATCCTTAAGCTTCATATTTTGAACAAAAAGACATATGAAAAATGCAGCAGCAATGCTGAAAGACATGGAGATTTTCACATTTTTCCTGAGAAAAGCAAGGGCAAAGATAATTAAAGCAGGAAGCACGGTAACATAACTTAAATTAAAATGCGCTTCAATTTCATTGAGCAGGGTTCTGTCTGTTATTGAAATAGGGTTGTTTTTTGACAGATAAATATAAAATACTACTGTTACAGCAAAAGGAATAGCACCTGTTATCATCATTCTTTTGATATTGCTGTACAAATCTGTTCCTGTGACAGTTGCCACGAGATTTGCGCTTGAAGAAGTAGGTGAGCACCGATCGCCGAAAAAAGCTCCTGATATAATTGCACCTGCAGCAGCGTTTATATTGACACCGCCACCCTTGGCAAGTACTATGAGCACAACTCCTATGGTGCCTACGGTTCCGAAACTTGTACCGAGAGCAAAGGAAACAATGCATGAAAGGAGAAATGCAAACAAAATAAAGTCNNGAGTTCCGTAATAAACAAAGAAAGAAATTGTTCCGCTTGCCCGCCATAGGCCGGTAATAATTCCTATGAGAGCAAATATGGGGATCAGTGAAAAAGATTTCTTTACACCTCTTAAAAGCATCAGCATAACAGATTTTATTTCATATCCTCTGTGCAGTGCAGTGATGGAGAATGATACCGTACCTATTGCCAATGCAGCTAAAACAGATATATTTCTTGAAAGACAAAATATAAGTGAAAATAAAAAAATCAAAACAGATATCAGAAAGTCCATGTAAGCTCCTTGTATATAAACTAATATTATTATATAACTTCAGAGAGAAAAAACAATGCTATATTAAAAAAATATATCAGATTAGAGCATAAATAAGACCCCGTCCAGCACAACGGGGTCTTATTTCATACTTTATATTAGGAGATTAATCCGGTAATAGTAATTTCGTTTTAATTGGTTTTCCTGCCGTTTGAATTCTTATTGAGGGAACAGCAGTCTAACGGCTTGCCTTTATAGGCCGCCTCATTTGATTTTGCCAAATTATCAAGAAAT
>DOON01000269.1:11440-12550 GCA_003514865.1 Clostridiales bacterium | reverse complement strand
AGAATTTATTTTCCACAGCCGCATATATTGGATATTTTTATATCCATTGAAAAATTTGTTATACCATCCATCTCTTCATATATGTCAGCAATTAATTTCAGTACTTTGCTTTTTTCTCCTCTAACGAATGTGGTAAGAACACCCACTTCGTTTTCAAGCCCCGAATTTATAATAATTTCAAGAACCCTGT
The DNA here is from genome assembly GCA_003514865.1 of Clostridiales bacterium. Next base: position 12,360 of record DOON01000269.1, on the reverse strand, counting down.
TCACATCAGCTATATAGTCATCGCTGACTATGGGAGTGAATGCAAGCTGACAAGATGCTATTTTTTCCATACTGCACATACGAAGCCTCCTATGGATGTTCTTGACAAATTATTTTCATTTTCATAATTAAGATCATCGTCATTTGCAAGTGGGGGAACAAACAGGCACTCTCCTGAACTTTCATGCTTTTCCTTGTTCCATTGTCCGATTTCCTCTATTGTCCTGAATTTAGCATACTTAAATACCGAATTTTCACGGAATGGTTCGGAAAGATACAGCTCGCTCCAGCTGCTTCCTCCGGCAATTGTACCGATTAACACTCTTCCGTCTTTTTTAACNNAAATTCAAAGGCAGTCATTGAAATAACCCCATCAAATGTATCATCTTCAAATGGCAGGTTATTCAAGTCCACATTGATGAATTCAATATCACAATTCATTACTGAAGCTTTTTCTCTTGCTATATTAAGCATCTCATTGGAAATGTCAACACCGGTTACACTGCATCCCATGCTGGCAAGCTTTATGCTGAAATTACCGGTTCCGCAGCCCACATCAAGTATTTTCATTCCTTTCTTAATCTCTGTCATCCTAAATGCCAGATCTGTTTCGACCCTGTCCACGAAGCTTCCCTTTTTATCTGTGTACCATGAATCATAATCCGCAGCAAAATTATCGAAAATAGCCATTTAATCACCTAACCTTTTAACTTCTCTAAAATATACTTCTTGTATTCCATAAACCTTTCGCTTATTGCAAAATCCTCATTTCTTGGTTCAATATTCACTATTTTTATTTCCTCAGTTATTTTTCCCGGCGTGCCTGCCATAATATATATTCTGTCCGACAGCAGAATTGCTTCATCTATGTCGTGAGTTATGAGAAATGTGGACAGCTTTATTTGCTCCATTACCTTGAGA
>DOON01000269.1:498-11422 GCA_003514865.1 Clostridiales bacterium | reverse complement strand
CTTTGCTGCTTTTGGTTATGCTGTCCAAAGCGCTGAAGGGCTCGTCCAGTAGTGCAACTTTGTCAGAAAACAGGTATGTACGAAGCAAAGCAGCTCTCTGTCTCATTCCTCCGGATAATTGATTGGGATATTTGTCCTGAGTGCCCTCCAGCCCGAATTCATGGAAATACCCGGAAGCAATATCTCTTGCCCTGGTTTTTTTTTCGCCTCTTATGACCAATGGCAGAGACACATTGTCAATTATCGTTTTATAAGGCAGGAGCAAGTCCTTCTGCAGCATGTAGCTTACATTTCCCGTTGTGCCTGTTATATTGCTTCCGTCAAGCATTATAGTACCTTCATCCGTCTTTATAAGACCTGCTATTGCATTGAACAGCGTTGTTTTCCCTACACCGCTTACTCCTAAAATACTGACTATTTCGCCCTTATTCAATTCTACTGAAATATCATCTATTACTTTATATCCTTTGTAGCTTACAGTTATGTTATTTGCAGTCAGTCTTTCCATTATTACCTCTTGTTGAAATCTTATTTAGGGAGATATTCATTGGTAAAGCCTGCTCCCCTGGGGATTTCATTTTCCACTAAATTATTTTCATATAGCCATTCATAGAATCCGTCCCATCTTTCAGAGTCTATGTATCCCCATGTGTCGGCATCGGCAATATATTGTCCTGCCAGCCATTTCTGGCTTTCTTTAACTATTTCACCATTAAGCTCAGGTGCGGCTTCCAATAAAATTTCGGCTGCAGCCTCAGGGTTTTCTATTGCATACTCATATCCTTTTTTTATTGCCGCTAATGCCTTTTTAACAACTTCCGGATTCTTAGCTGCAAATTCATTGTTAACTATTATAACAGGACTGTAGTAATCAAGCTCTTTTCCGTAATCAGCAAAGTTAAAATAATTTGTTTCCAGGCCTTTTACCCTTACTGCAATCCCTTCCCATGCATAGAATCCCCATACTGCATCTATGTCCGTCTGCAAGGCTGTAACAACATCCGTAACGGTATTGGGAACCATGTTTATGTTCTCAAACTTTCCACCGTCATCGGTCACGACTTTTTTGATTATGGCCTGCTCTATGGGCATATCCCATGTGGCATATGTATATCCTGTCATTTTTGAAGGAGAATCTATACCACTTTTCTTCAATGATACTATACCTGAGGTGTTGTGCTGTACTACAGAAGCTACCGCAGTAACAGGCATGGGGCTTTCCGATGCGTTGTTTGGAGCTAAGGTATCCTGGAAGCTGATTCCGAATTCGGCACCTCCGCCCCCTACCAGCGGTACGGCTCCGTCCTCAGGCGGCTGCAATATATCGACTTCAAGTCCCTGCTCTGCAAAAAAGCCCTTTGTCTGTGCAACATATAATCCCGTGTGGTTGGTATTAGGCGTCCAGTCCAGCACTATTCTGAGCTTTGTTTTGTCTGTTTTCGCAGCCTCTCCTGCATTGCAGGCAGCAAGCGTAAACAACGATAAAATTAAAACTGATATTATTAATAAAATTCTTTTTCTGTTTTTCATTTATTTTTCCTTTCTGTACTTTATATTCAGTTCTTTCCTTTTTCTGTTTTCTCCCAGGGCATTGCAGCTTTTCTTATATATGACACCAAAAGCATCAACATGAGACTTATGAGAGAAATGAAAAATATTACCGCGAACATTTTGTCAAAAGAATATGACTTTCGTACTCTCGTCATATAAACTCCCAGTCCCGCAAAGCCTCCCAGCCATTCGGACACTACGGCGCCCACCACCGAATAGGACACTGATATTTTAAGTCCTGAAAAAAACTGACCCAAAGCACTTGGCAGCTTAATATGTGTAAAGCATTGAAGCCTGTTTGCTCCCATTGCCTTCAATAAATTCAACGCATCCTGGTCAGCCGAGCGGAAACCCTCAAGAAGGCTAACTGTAACGGGAAAAAATGTAATTATAACAATCAATGTTATTTTAGGCAATATGCCGTATCCCATCCACAAGACCAGAAGAGGTGCTATGGCAACCGTAGGCACCGTCTGTGTCAATACGATTATGGGATATACAGATTTATAAAAAAGATGAAACCTGTCCATCAGAACGGCAATTACAAATCCTAGGGCGGTTCCCGCCGCCATCCCCAAAAATGCTTCTGTCAATGTTGTTTGGGCATGCATCATTAATAACGGAAAATCCTTAATAAATGCCGAGACAACATCAAGTGGAGATGGCAACATGTACTTAGGTACAATGCCCGTAAATGACAAAGACTGCCATATAATCAATATGGCGGCTATTGCCAAAACAGGCGATATTTTATTGATGGTGCTTTGTAACTTTCTGGTCAATAGTCAGCACACCACCATCCGGAGCAAAACTTATTTTTACATAAGAGGATACCTTCGGCGCTCCTGCCTTTACCGCAATAAGCTGACAGTTTTTAACTATATCCATCAACTCCTCGTATTCTCCTTCAATGGAAGTCTCGCTGGGACCTACATAATAGTTCAATCCTGTACTTTTGATATAAGCAATTACTTCATCAACAATGCGTATAACCTCCTGGTCTGATTGAACATGTGGTAAAACTTGAATAGCTACACTTGCTTTCATAAAAGCCTCCTTATAAATAGTATATCTGCGAATCATATTCACAGTCTCGCTCACCAAAGTATCCGCTCACTCCAGTCACATACTTTGGGAATCACTTGCATACAAAAACCCCTCCGGGTATGGAGGGGTACAGAGAAGCTCATAAAGCTACAACCTTGCAATATGTACAATCCCTCCGCCAGCATTACCTGGATCAGGTTCCAAACAGTTTTTCTGTTTTAGGGTTTTGAACATTGGAGTAGTTCTATCTCAGCCTAATTCATTAAGCTCCCCTTAGATTGATATTAGCATAGCTAAAAAAACTTGTCAATATTAATTTAAAAACTTTCGCACTTGCTTTTTGATATTGCTCTACAGCTTAGCTATATCAAATGTATCCGCGAGCAGCGTCCAGTTCTGGGTGAACGGATATCCCAGACCCCAGTAGCTTAACCCCCTCAGGCCGTAATCCTTGACTAAATCGAACTTAGCCTGTGCACTTCTTGCATCCTCGAACCAAACCTCATGAGCGTTGCCTTCTTCATCACTGTATCGGAAAAACGGAGATTGAGCCACATAATCATACTGTATCTGGGCATTGTGCGCATATGCCCGATTCATTGCCTCTTCCACGCTTATGGTTTCGGCATTCTGTCCCGGCTGAAATGGCAGAGTCCAGTCTCTGGCATATATCTGAAACCCCATGAGTATTTTGTCCCTTGGTATAACTGTAACCGCATAATCAAGCACTTTTCTCATTTCATTTACAGGAGAAATGGCTCTTGGCTGTCCGCCCCTCCAGCCCCATTCATATGTCATAAGAACAACAAAATCGGCAACCTTACCATGAAACGGATAGTCATGAGCTTCATACAGCAACCCTTTCTGCTCTGAACTCACTTTGGGCGCCAGAGATGTGGAGACGAAAAATCCTTCTTCATGAAGTTTATTTACGGTACTTTCCAGAAAGTTGTTGTATGCCTCCCTATCCTCCGGGAGCACATATTCAAAATCAATGTTCAACCCTCTGTAGCCCTTATCCTTCATTGTTTTTATTATATTGTTCTGAAGATTGGCAACTGCCTCAGGATTGTTAAGAACCTTGTATGCAACATCTTCTCCGGGGATATTTGTAGTGAAATTAACAATTGACATCATAGGAACAATACCATGAGCTATGGCCTCACCAATGGCTGCATCATCGTCTATGGGAGTTAGGCTGCCGTCCTCCTGCACAATGTATGCGAATGGAGTCAGGTATGTCAGCACATCTCCCACCTCATTCACAATGGGCACCGCATCCTGTCCCAGTGTGTATGTAAATGCGTTGACTTCAATTTCAGGTCTCGACTTCTTGGGGATTCTCAGAACCTGACCTACATACAGGTTTTCGGGATTGAGAATTCTGTTCTCCCACAACAAATCCTGCACCGACACTCCATGGCTCTGGGCTATTTTCCATGCGGTGTCTCCCGGCTTCACAGTGTGAGTAGCTGGTTCTTCAGNNATCCGGCAATCCGTTCGCTTCAACTATCTTATTGACATCGGAATTGAATTTATCGGCTATTTTCCATAAAACATCCCCATTTTGTACAACATATATAAACATGGCGACCTCCTCGGCTATTATATATTATTAATATATTCATCCGGGCGCTCGCCATGATTAATTTATTTCGCTATATCTGTCCTGTACTCCATTTTTTCAAAATAGATTTTTGGAATGTTTTTATAGACCTTTTCTCTTGCTTCCTCTATTGTTTTACCCATTGCCGTAACTGCAAGAACTCTGCCTCCGTCAGTGATTATTTTCCCGTTCTCAGTTCTTGTGCCTCCGTGGAACACTATTACATCATCATCAAGGTTGCCCAAGCCTGTTATTTCCTTACCTTTTTCATAAGCCTCAGGGTACCCTCCCGATGTAAGAACAACCGTAACGCATTTTTCTTTCTTCCACTGTAAATCCGCTTCACTTAGGCTGCCTTCAGTACATTTAAGCATAATATCTACCAAATCTGATTCTAGTCGTGGAAGTACAACCTCAGTTTCAGGGTCTCCAAAGCGGGTGTTGTATTCCAATACCTTCGCCTGATTGTCGCTTACCATCAGCCCTATGAACAGCACTCCCCTGAAATCAATATTCTCTTCCTTAAGGCCATTCAATGTTGTTTTTAATATGTTTCCACTGATATATTCCTTTAACTCATCCGTGTATATACCATTAGGAGAGAAGCATCCCATTCCTCCGGTGTTGGGACCCATGTCGTTATCCCGTGCCCTTTTGTAGTCTCTTGCACTTTCCATTTGAATAACAGACTTTCCGTCTACAAAGCAAAGTAGTGATGCCTCAATGCCCTCAAGAAATTCCTCAATTACCACAGTACCTCCGGCATCGCCAAACTGCCTGTCATTCATTATGCTGTCTATTGCTCTCTCCGCTTCTTCTCTTGTCTGACAAATAATAACTCCCTTCCCCGCAGCCAATCCGTCCGCCTTAACCACAAGGGGGGCAGTGAAATCACTTAGTGCATCCTTTGCTTCATCAGGACTTGTACANNCAAATTCCTTGGAGTATGACTTGCTTCCTTCCAGGCGTGCCCCCTTGCTGCAGGGGCCGAATACCTTTATGCCTTTTTCCTCAAGTATATCAGCAAGCCCTAGAACCAGCGGAACCTCCGGCCCTATAACCGTCAAATCTATATTTTCTGAAACGGCGAATTCAGCCAAACTCTCAAGGTTATCAACAGCAATATTTATGCACTCTGCAACCTGTGAAATACCTCCGTTGCCCGGAGCACAATAAATTTTATCAACCATGGGGCTCTGCTTCAATTTCCAGCAAATAGCGTGCTCTCTGGCTCCGCTTCCTACCACCAAAATTTTCATAGTGCCTCCTAATGTTTGAAATGTCTCATGTCGGTAAACATCATGGACATATTGTGTTTGTCGCATTCCTCTATTGAGGAACCGTCATTCATAGATCCTCCCGGCTGAATTATTGCTGTTATTCCGGCTCTTGCAGCTTCCTGCACGCAGTCGGGAAACGGGAAAAACGCATCAGAAGCAAGTGCCGCTCCCTTTAAGCTTTCCTTTCCTAAGAATTCTATCCCTTGCTCAATTGCCTGTCTGCATGCCCATATGCGGTTAACCTGTCCCGGTCCTATTCCCACAGACTGCCCATCTTTAACTATTGTTATGGCATTTGATTTTGTATGCTTCACAATTTTCCACGCAATTATCAAATCCTTCATTTCCTGCTCTGAAGGCTGTTTTTTTGTTACGGTTCTCAGTGAACCATCATCCGGTAAAAGCTTTGAATCTATAGTCTGAACAAGCATTCCGCCTGCAACCTTTTTAATATCGTAAGCATTTTCATCCTGTTTCTTTTCAATATCCTTCAGGAGCAGAAGCCTTATATTTTTCTTGGACTTAAGTATGTCCAGAGCCTTTTGGGAATATGAAGGAGCTACAACTATTTCAAGGAAAATATTATTTATTTCCTCAGCTGTCTTCTCGTCAATTTCCCTGTTAAACACCACAATTCCTCCAAATATAGATGTTGGGTCTGCCCTGTATGCCTTCATGAATGAATCGNNTTCTCACCGATGCCTACACCGCATGGATTTGAATGCTTGCATGCTACAACGGCAGGTTCGTCAAATTCCTTCAGCAGCTCCAGAGCTCCGTTTGTATCGTTTATATTGTTGAACGAAAGCTCCTTTCCATGAAGCTGTACAGCGGATGAAAGCATTCCCTTTACGCCTGTAACTTCCTTGTAAAATGCTGCTCTCTGATGAGGATTTTCTCCGTAACGCATATCCTGTACCTTTTCATAGGTAAGAGTAATTGTTTCCGGTAAGTTTAGGTCGCCTCTCTCTTTTTTAATATAAGAGGCTATGAGTGCATCGTAGTGAGCAGTATGCTCAAACACCTTTGAGCACAGATAAAGCTTAGTATCAGGAGACACTTCATTGCATGCTTTCAGTTCCTCAATTATTCTGCTATAATCAGCAGGGTCAACTACTACGGCAACATCCTGGTAATTCTTTGCAGCGGAGCGCAGCATTGTTGGCCCGCCTATATCTATATTTTCAATTGCTTCCTGCCTTGAAACATTTTCTTTAAGAATAGTCTGTTTGAATGGATATAAATTCACAGCTACAATATCAATGGTTTCAACATTGAGCTCCCTCAGGCTGTTCATATGCTCCGGATTAGACCGCACTGCCAGAAGCCCGGCATGAATTTTAGGGTGCAGAGTTTTTACCCTTCCGTCCAAACACTCGGGAAATCCTGTAATCTCTGAAATACCGATTACCTTTATTCCGGCATCACTCAGCGCCTTGTGTGTTCCTCCCGTTGAAATTATTTCAACTCCCAGCTCCTGAAGCTCCTTGGCAAATTCTATAATTCCTGTTTTATCAGATACGCTTATTAAGGCTCTCATTTATTCAACTATTCCTCCCTTATTTTAACTTTTCTTCCCTCAGTTTCGATTCTTCCGTCACAATAATACTTGACTGCAGCAGGCAGAAGTCTATGTTCTATCTTCAGCACTCTTTGCTGCAATACCTCCGGCGTGTCATCCCAGTATACCTCAACGGACTCCTGCAGTATAATCGGTCCTGCATCTGCCTCCTCATCCACAAAATGCACTGTGGCACCTGTTATTTTGGCTCCGTATTCTATTACAGACTCGTGAACCTTCAAACCGTAATAGCCCTTTCCACAAAATGATGGTATCAATGACGGATGTATGTTGATTATTTTATTTCTGTATTCACTTATGAATTCAGGCGAAAGTATTTTTAAATATCCCGCAAGAACCACCAGGACAACACCGTGCTTTTTAAGCACACTTACTATTTCGTCATTGAAGGCAGTCCGGTTTTCATACCGCTTAGCATCTACAAATACGGCATCTATGCCGTTCATTCGTGCTCTTTCTAAACCGTAGGCGTCCTCCTTATCGGAAATAACAACAGCGATTTCTCCGTTTATTTCACCGCTCTTTGCGCTGTCTATCAGTGACTGTAAATTTGTTCCCGAGCCTGATATCAATACACCTATTTTTAACCTCGGCATATTTTAAGCCCGCCTTCTCTCCTTGCTGTCCTTCCCATAATAACCGGTTTTTCACCCTGGCTCCCCATATATGNNTAGAATACATTTCATCATCTTGTATGTTGCCTTCCCTCTGAATGAGCCTGAATATTGGAAGCACATCAATAGCATCACCATCTATGTCCGCTGTTATGCCCTCGGGGAAAATTCTCGGTATATTTTCATAGAAGCCGCCCCCTGTTATATTGGCCATGCCCTTTATTTCAAATTTAGAAATTAAATCTGAAATAAGTGTGGCATATATTCTTGTGGGAACCATGAGCGCCTCTCCCAGCGTGCTTCCCAGCTCATCTATATATTCGTCTGTGCTGTAATTGCTATGGTCAAAAAATACCTTTCTTACAAGGGAATAGCCGTTTGAATGAACTCCGCTTGACGGAATTCCTATAAGTACGTCCCCATCTGTTATTTTAGAGCCGTCAATAATTTTTTTCTTGTCCACTATACCTACACAGAAGCCTGCTATATCATATTCACCTTCACCGTACAAACCTGGCATTTCCGCAGTTTCTCCGCCTATGAGAGCAGCTCCTGCCTTTATACATCCGTTCGCGACGCCCTTCACGATTTCCGCAGCCTTTTCAGGCTCTAACTTTCCCGTTGCAATGTAATCAAGGAAAAACAGAGGCTTAGCCCCCTGGCAAATAACGTCGTTCACACACATGGCAACGGCATCCTCGCCTATTGTGCCGTGAATTCCTGTTTTAAACGCAATGNNAACATTCCTCCGAAGCCTCCGATATCGGACAAAACTCCCTTGGTATATGTTTTTTTCACATGATCTTTAATCAGTCTAACCGTTTCATAGCCGGCATGGATATCCACACCGGAATCTTTGTATGTTAAATTATCAGACATTCTATACCTCCTGATTTGGAACTTCCATTGGGTAATCGCCGTTGAAGCATGCAAGACAGAAGCTGTTTTCAGAGCAAGTCGCCTTCACAAGTCCCTCAAGGCTCAGATAATGAATGCTGTCTGCGCTGATAAATTCCTTTATTTCTTCAACTGTCTTATTTGCTCCTATTAATTTAGTTTTATCCGGCGTATTGATTCCGAAAAAACATGAATGTGTCACGGGAGGCGATGCCACCCGAACATGCACCTCTTTTGCTCCGGCTTCCTTCACCATTCTGACAATCTGCTTTGTAGTGGTCCCTCTCACGATACTGTCGTCTATCATGACCACAATTTTATCCTTCACTAATTCCTTGAGGACGCTCACCTTTGTTTTAACTCCCTGCTCCCTCAGCTCCTGCTTAGGTTCAATAAATGTACGCTTTGCATATCTGTTTTTAATGAGCCCAAGACCAAAGGGTATTCCTAATTCTGTAGCATATCCCATAGCTGCTGGAGTTCCCGAATCCGGAACAGAAAACACTAAGTCAGCCTTCACAGGTGCTTCCTGTGCAAGAATCCTTCCCGAATTATATCTTGTGCCATATACGTTCACACCGTCCAGGTTGCTGTCCGGCCTTGCAAAATATACATGCTCAAAAATACAAAGTTTTTTCTGGGCATACTTGCTGCTCTTTATGCTTTCCACGCCGTTTTCATTTATAACCACTATTTCTCCCGGCTCAATATCCCTTATAAATTCGCCTCCCATGGCGCTTATGGCACAGCTCTCCGATGCCAATAGGTAGCCGTCCTGCCTTTTTCCAAGGCAGAGAGGCCTTAAGCCATAATAGTCACGCACGCCTATGAGCTCTTTTTCCGTCATGAATACAAAGGCATAGGCTCCCTTTACGATTTCCGTAACATTTTGTATGGACTTTACTATTCCTCCCTTGTAATGTCTCGCCACCATGTTGGCAACGACCTCGGAATCAGTGGAGGTCTGAAATATTACCCCGTTGTCTTCAAGTATGTTCCTCATGGAATCCGCGTTTACAAGATTTCCGTTATGAGCGAGGGCAATAGAACCCTCTCTGTACCTTACCACCAAAGGCTGTGCATTCTGCTTTTCGCTCTCGCCTGTTGTGGAATATCTCACATGTCCGATTGCAAGCCTGCCGGACATTCTGTCAACAACGTCCTGAGATATAACATCCGCCACCAAGCCCATATCCTTGTGGTATTCCATTCTGTTCTCTGTCTGAACGGCAATCCCTGCACTCTCCTGCCCCCTGTGCTGCAGTGCAAATAACCCGTAATAAATCAGCTGTGACGCTATATCCGGATTTTCCGTATATACCCCAACAACCCCGCATTCCTCGTGAAGCTTGTCATCTGCTAGTTCAAAATACATAATATCACCCGGCAATTAATTTTGTTTGTTGCTGATTCTTGACAGAACTTCCTGATAAACCTCTTCCACTCCGCCCATGTCTCTTCTGAACCTGTCCTTGTCCAGCTTCTTGTTTGTTTCCGCATCCCACAGCCTGCATGTATCCGGGGAAATTTCGTCTGCAAGTATTACCTTTCCATCATAAATGCCGAATTCAAGCTTAAAATCTATTAATTTAATGTTTATTTCCAGGAAGAAGCTTTTCAGCACCTCGTTTACCTTGAGGGCATATGCCTTTACAGCGTCAAGCTGTTCATCTGTAGCAAATTCCATTGCTCTGATGTGGTAATCATTAATCATGGGATCACCGAGAGCATCATTCTTGTATGAAAACTCAAGAACTGTCTCCTTCATGGGAACTCCCTCTTCAAGTCCAAGCCTTTGCGCTAATGAGCCTGCAGCCACATTTCTTACTATGACCTCCAAAGGAAGAATTTTCACTGCCTTCACAAGAGATTCTCTGTCATTCAAAAGCTCAAGCTGATGAGTGGGAACACCTTCTTTTTCCAGAAGTGCAAACAGTGCTGCAGACATTTTATTGTTTACAACTCCCTTTCCGGTAATTGTGCCTTTTTTCTCTCCATTGAANNATTCAACTATATATTGCTTTGGATCATCGGTTTTATAAACCTTTTTAGCTTTTCCTTCATAAACCATTTCTAATTTTCTCATTTCCATCCTCCGCTTAAATATTCTTTAATTTATCGTTTAATTTTTTATCTTTTTCAAAGACTTTTTCAGCCATCTGCTTCTTATAATTTTTAAACTTTTCTCTCAGCTCTTCATATTTCACGGACAAAATCTGAACTGCCAGAAGTGCGGCATTGTCCGCTCCGTTTATGGCAACCGTTGCAACAGGCACTCCAGGAGGCATCTGAACTATTGCCAGAAGCGCATCCATTCCGTCAAGCTCCGAGGACTTTATTGGCAGTC